>CAYTOU010000017.1:0-19357 GCA_964439295.1 uncultured Oscillospiraceae bacterium | reverse complement strand
TAATATGAAATAATCCCATCACTGTCATTAAATACGCCTAAGGCTGATATGCACAATCAAAATGTTGACATATCTTACGAAAATACGCATTTGAACAAATTACATATGGATTTTTGAGTCGATTTATACTATCATTAGTTTGTTGTGCTGACGGCCGCTTGGCGGTCGATTGCGCACGGCGCTTTGCGGTACGGGCATTGCTGCGCGAAAACGGCATTACCCAACCCAAAGCATTATAAAAATGAGAGGTCACTGCAATGAACGATATTTCCATGGAATCCCGATTGAGCCAGATAGGCAAAGCATTCAGAATAGAGGGCAGCCTTTCGTCCTTTGAGGAGATCAAGGTAGGTAACGTCAACCGCACATACCGCCTGAACTATACCCGTCCCGGCGAAAATAAGGACAAGTCGTACATGGTACAGCGCATCAATACCTACGCATTCAAGCAGCCCACCCTGGTTATGGAGAACATCGATAAGGTTACCGAGCACATAAGGAAAAAGTGCCCCGATAAGCAGTCGCTACACTTTTACCATACTGCCGATGGCAAGAACTATCTCGAGGATGACAACGGCTTCTGGCGCATGTTTAACTATGTGCCCTCGATTACGTATAACTCGACCGATAACCTTACCGTTATTCGCAATGCGGGTCAGGCGTTTGGCGATTTCCAGATGCAGCTGGGCGACTTTGACGTAAGTCAGCTCAACTATACCATACCCGACTTCCATGATACCCGCAAGCGCTATGCCAAATTCCGCGCCGACGCATCGGCAGACCCTTGCGGCAAGGCAAAGGAAGTGCAGCGCGAGATAGATTGGCTTTTGTCAGTAGAGGATAAGGCATGCCTGCTTACCGATATGCTTAATAGGGGCGAATTGCCGCTGCGCGTGACGCATAACGACACTAAGATAAATAACGTGCTGTTTTCCGAAAGCACAAACGAAGCGCTTGTCGTAATCGACCTCGATACCGTTATGCCCGGTTTGGTGGGTCACGATTTCGGCGATGCGATTCGTTTTGCCGCGAACTATGTCGATGAGGATTGCCGCGAGTGCGAAAAGGCCGGCGTCAATATGGATGTGTTCCGCGCATTTACTGAAGGCTTCATGGGCGCGGTCGGCGGTACACTGACCGATAACGAAATTGATACCCTCGCGATGAGCAGCTTTGCTCTAGGCTGCGAACTGGCGACGCGCTTTTTGGACGACTACCTGCTGGGCAATCCTTACTTCAACATCGACTATCCGGAGCACAATCTGGTGCGCACTAAGTGCCAGATCGCTTTGGCGCAGGATATGCTTAAGAAGATGGATGACATGAACCGCGTAGTTCATGAATTCGCCAATAAGTAACAGGCGGTTTTAAAGCTTAATATGGCAGAGCCTTCGATGTAGTGAAATGTGCAATAATTGTGTGCGCCAAGTTAACACTTACTGCGAAATAACGCGCAAAACAATAGCAGTGCAATGCTTGACAGTGCTATTGAAAGCAGTTAGAATTATTGGTGAGTGTTTAGCTTTCTGCAATGAGGCAGTAAAGCAGTTGCATATATTCGGCGCTTGAAATTAAATCGGAGGGTTATGCTATGAGTCCACACCATTCGACTATCAAAGTTTTCAGCGGTAACTCCAATAAGGAATTGGCGGCTGATATAGCCTCACGCCTGTCGGTGCCCCTCAGCGGAGCGGAAGTAACCCGCTTTTCCGACGGCGAAATATCCGTTCAGCTAAAGGAGAGCGTACGCGGCTTCGATGTATTCATCGTTCAGTCCACATGCGCGCCTGTAAACCGCCATCTGATGGAGCTGCTGATAATGATAGACGCCTGTCGCCGCGCAAGTGCAGGTCGTATCACGGCAGTTATACCGTACTATGGCTACGCACGTCAGGATCGAAAGGTTAATCCGCGCGATCCCATCACCGCAAAGCTGGTTGCAAATCTAATCGGTGCGGCGGGTGCGCACAGGGTATTGACGATGGATCTGCATGCGTCCCAGATACAGGGCTACTTTGATGTACCCGTGGATGAGCTGGTAGGCGCACCGGTACTGGCAGCGCACTATCTCGAGCGCCGCTTTGAGGGCGATGATCTGGTTGTCGTTTCTCCCGATCTGGGTTCGGTTACCCGCGCGCGCAACTTTGCCAATAGGCTCAACGCGCCGCTTGCCATAATCGACAAGCGCCGTCCCAAGGCAAATATGTGCGAGGTCATGAACATAATCGGCGAAGTAAGCGGCAAGCGCGCACTTCTGGTCGATGACATGATAGACACCGCCGGAACCATATGCAACGCCGCCACCGCGCTTAAGGAAAAGGGCGCGACCGAGGTTTACGCCTGCTGCACGCACGGCGTTCTGTCCGGTCCCGCGCTGGAGCGCATCGACAAGTCTCCGATTAAGGAGCTCGTGTGCACCAACACCATTCCGCTGCCTCAGGACGGACCTCACAGCAAGATCCGCATGATCTCCATTGCCGGCGCATTCGCCACCGCAATAGAGCGCATATACGAAGAGCAGCCTATAAGCGACTTGTTCAAGTAATAGTTTTAAAACATACGCTATAAAGCCGGGGCGTAGGGCATTTGCCCTACGTCTATGCTTTTTACGGAGGATCAAATGTATGTAATCGTAGGCCTGGGCAATCCGGGCGCAAAGTATCAGTTCACGCGCCATAACACCGGCTTCAATGTGGTCGAGGTGCTGTCGCAAAAGCTGGACATAAAGCTGGATAAGAGCAAGTGCAAGGCCAAACTGGGCGAAGGTCGCATAGGCAGTGAGCGCGTTGTGCTGGCTCAGCCGCAGACGTATATGAACCTTTCGGGCGAAAGCGTGGTCGAACTGGTCAACTGGTATAAGTGCCCGCTGGATCACCTGATCGTCATTTATGACGATATCGATCTGCCTGCGGGAAAACTGCGCATCAGGGCAAAAGTTTCCGCCGGCACGCATAACGGCATGCGCAATATAATCTATCTGTTGGGGCGCGATGATTTTCCGCGCGTGCGCGTGGGCATAGGTCGTCAGCCCGAGGGATGGGATCTGGCGGATTATGTGATTAGCGAATACCGCACGCCCGAGGATCGAAAGGTTGCATTCGATTCATACCTGCGCGCCGCCGCCGCCGTCGAAAAGATAGTTGCCGGCGACTTCGAAGGCGCAATGCGCGATTGCAACGTCGAGGCGTAAGGCGCAACATACACTATAAATAAAGACACCGCACTCTAACCGCACAACGCGTCAAACGATGCTGTTGTGCGGTTAGAGTGCGCGTAAAAAACGCTATGCGAATGAATGGGGGAGTGCGCATGTATAAGCTGCTGCTTGAACCGTTGCATGAACTTAAGGAATACCGTGAATTGCTGGATCAGGTGCGCAAGGATGCAAGCGCCTCTAAACAGCATGCCATCGAGCTGGTCGGACTGTCCGACTCTCAGCGCGCGCATGTACTTGCCGCACTGGAGCACGACACAAATCGGCCTCTGCTCATAGTCACGTCAAATCAGTTGATCGCCGAGCACTTGCTAAGCGACCTGGCGCGCATATTCGACCGCGAGGCGGCTATACTGCCCGCGCGTGAAATCAGCTTTACGTCCCTGGCATCCAGCCGCGAGCTGTCCAGCAGACGTCTGGACGCGCTGTATCGCGCATCGTGCGGCAAGCTTCGCGCGCTTATTGTGCCCGTGGATGCCATGCTGCATAGGCTTATGCCGCGCGAAAAGTTCCAAAGCTGCATAATGTCCTTCCATGTCGGCGAAAACTACGACATTACCGACCTAATAAATAAGCTTATAAGCTCGGGCTATGAGCGCGTTGACATGATTGAAGGTCGCGGTCAAATCGCATTGCGCGGCGGCATACTCGATATATATTCGCCGGGCGATATGCCCGCGGTGCGCATAGAGTTCTTCGATGACGAGGTCGACTCCATACGCGTACTGGATGTGCTGACTCAGCGCTCGGGCGATAGGCTCAATGAGGCGATTGTGCTGCCCGCGAGCGAGGCACCCATCGCGCCCAATGCCCCCAAACTCACCGAGCTGGCATATCGGTTTGAAAAGCTTAAGCCTAAGCAAGCGGTAAATCCCACATTACCCGATGATCTCGCTCCGTGGGATGAGGGCGATGATGATGACGACGAAATGCCGGACATATTTGCTGCACCCGTTAAGAAAAATCCGGATGAAATCGTTGTATCGTCGGATTCGCGCGGCACGGTAATGCCTTCGGATAAAGAAGAGCCCGTGGAACAGCCGCCCGCGCCCATCGAGGCTTCGCTTGACAATCTGATACCGCTGCTGTTTGACCATACCGAAATGCCGTGCGACTATATGGATAACCCGATAGTCGTACTGGATCAGCCCGAACGCCTAAGTGAGCGTTGCGACAATATACACCTGGAATTCGTAGAACAGTATAAAGTGGCACTGGAGCACGCAAAGGTGCTTCAGGAGCAGTCAGACCTGCTGTACACATACGGTCAGGTACTTACGCGTGTGATACAGGGCACGTTGATTGCACTCAGTCCCTTTTTGCGCCGCTATACGGACATCGACATAAAGTCGGTAATAACCATCAACGCGATGAACTCAACCGCGTATTCTGGCAATATGCATGAGCTTTGCCGCGATTTGGATAAGTGGCGCGAAGACGGTTGGCGCGTCGCGCTGCTCGCCGGCGGTCATGCGCGCGCACAGCGCCTTGAAAAGTCGCTGCTTGACGAAAACGAAATAGTGCCGTTTGCTCAGGAGCGCACCGAGCCGATCGAAGCGGGCGAGGCTGTTATACTGGCCATCGCGCTGGAGCGCGGCTTCGTCTATCCCGATATCAAGTTCTGCGTAATTACCGAAACCGACATGTTCGGCACCAGCAAGCAGCGCCCGACATCGCGTAAGCGTGCCGGTGAAAAGATAAGCGCGTTTACTGATCTGAAAGTCGGCGACTACGTCGTACACGAAAGTCACGGTATAGGTATATACCGCGGCATGGTGCGCTTGTGCTCAGAAGGCGTATACCGCGATTATCTGCACATCGATTACCTGGGTAACGACAGACTATACGTGCCCACCGATCAACTCGACCGTGTGCAGAAGTACATAGGTCGCGAAGGCGTTCCTCCCAAGCTGAACCGCATGTCGGGCAGCGATTGGCAAAAGCAAAAGGCGCGCGTCAAGGCCGAAATAAAGGACATGGCGGATGAGCTGGTCAAGCTCTATGCACAGCGCACGGCCGCGGACGGCTTTGCGTTTTCACCGGACACGCCATGGCAACGCGAATTTGAGGACGCATTCCCGTATGAAGAGACGCCCGACCAGCTGCAATCCATTGAGGAAATTAAGGCCGATATGGAGAAAAAGCAGGTCATGGATAGACTGCTTTGCGGTGACGTAGGCTATGGCAAGACAGAAGTCGCACTGCGCGCCGCATTCAAGGCGGTAATGGACTCCAAGCAGGTCGCCCTGCTTGCGCCCACCACAATACTGGTTCAGCAGCACTATCAGACCATACTCAAGCGCTTTGACGGATATCCTGTGCGCGTGGATACTCTAAGCCGCTTTAAGACCGCCGCACAGCAGCGCGATACTCTGCGCAGACTTGCCGCGGGCGAAATAGATATACTGGTCGGCACGCATAGGATGCTTGCTAAAGATGTATTCTTTAAGGATCTGGGCTTGCTTATAGTCGACGAAGAGCAGCGCTTCGGCGTAAAGCATAAGGAAGCGATAAAGAAGCTCAAAACATCGGTCGATGTGCTTACACTGTCGGCAACGCCCATACCGCGTACACTGCATATGTCCATGGTGGGCATACGCGATATGTCGGTGCTTGAAACTCCGCCCGAAGAGCGCTTCCCGGTGCAGACATACGTGGTCGAGTATAACGATGGACTTGTGCGCGACGCGATAATGCGCGAATTGCAGCGCGGCGGTCAGGTGTATGTGCTGTATAACCGCGTGGGTTCGATAGAACGCTTTCACGATCATCTAAAAGAGCTAGTGCCCGAGGCGCGCATAGCGATAGGTCACGGTCAAATGGCCGAGCATGATCTGGAAGACGTGATGCTGGAGTTCTATAACGGCGAATACGATGTGCTGCTGTGTACGACCATAATCGAAAGCGGTCTGGACGTCGCCAACGCCAACACGATGATAGTGTACGATGCCGATAGGTTCGGTCTGTCCCAGCTGTACCAGCTACGCGGACGCGTGGGACGCTCGAACAGGCTCGCATACTGCTATCTGTGCGTAAAGGCGGGCAAGGTACTGACCGAAACAGCGGACAAGCGCCTAAGCGCCATTCGAGAGTTTACCGAATTCGGCTCCGGCTTCCGCGTGGCAATGCGCGATCTGGAGATACGCGGCGCGGGCAACCTACTGGGTGCCGAGCAGCATGGACACCTCTCCACGGTCGGCTATGACCTGTACTGCAAGATGGTCGAGGATACAATGCGCGAGTTGCGCGGCGAGGCAACGGTCGAAAATGTCGAAACGCATATGGAGCTGCACGTCAGCGCCTACCTGCCCATGGACTACGTATCCGGTGACTACCAGCGCATAGAGGTGTATAAGAAGATTTCGCAGGTGGCATCGCGCAGTGATTGGGCGGATATGATAGAGGAATTGACCGACCGCTTCGGCGATCCGGTGCGCCCTGTCATGAACCTGATTGCGATATCGTATATGCGCAAGATGTGCGAAAAGCTCTGGATAGCCACTGCCGCAAGTCAGAACGGATTTATAACGCTCAAATTCCTGCCCAATGCGCAGGTGGACATAGTCACTTTGCTTGACAGGGTGAATAAGCTCAGCGGGCAAGTAAAGTTTGTAGGCGGAGCGAGCCCGGCACTTGTTATAACAAAGAATAAGCAGAGCGATGAGGATTTCCTGAATAAGGCAATCATACTGCTTGAAAAGCTGACCGAAGACGCGCACGAAAGCGCACCGCAGGCGACAAAGTAAGAACGCTCCTTAGCCCCATACGGCATGCCGCATGGGGCTTTGCGTGCCTACTTATTGCGCGGCGACTATTGCCTTGATGCGCCAAAGAGTATATAATTAACTTGATGAGCCGACAAGCCTAGCATATTGCAGTATGGAGGGATTTATATAAATACGGTTCTTGTAACACACAATATACCCGGCGATGGCCTAAGCGAAGTGCGTAAGGTCTGCAATGTAATAACTCCTCCCGAAGGGCAGCTGTGCTTTAGCCATGATGAGATACTTGAGCATATTAAGGATGCCGATGCGGTCCTGGCATGTGCGGCAATAGATGCCGAAATGATCGCCGCCGCGCCTAAGCTCAAGATAATCAGCAATTACGGCGCTGGCTACGACCGTATAGACACCGCTGCCGCCGCTGCGCGTGGAATACCGGTCACAAACATACCGGACGACACGATGCAGGCGACAGCCGAGCTGGCACTAAGCGCAATGCTCAGCCTAAGCCGCCGCGTGACCGAGCTGGATCGCGCGCTGCGTGCTGATGAAAAGGGTCTATTCGTAATGGGCACGCGCATGGGTCATACGCTGGAAGGCAAGCTCTTGGGCATTATAGGCATGGGGCATATAGGCGGAGCAATGGCGCGCATGTGCCGCGCACTGGGCATGGATATAGCCTATTATAACCGCCATAAGTTGCCCGAAGACAAAGAAGCCGGCGCTAAGTATATGGAGCTGGACGAGCTGTTTAAGTGCGCGGACGTCATCAGCATACACTGCCCGCTCACCGATTCCACGCGCAATCTGGTCAGCGCCGAGCGCATATCGCTCATGAAAGAAGGCGCAATGCTGGTCAATACATCGCGTGGCGGCGTTGTGGATACCGATGCGCTCATTAAGGCGCTTAAGTCGGGCAAGCTGTTCGGCGCGGCACTGGACGTATTCCCGCATGAGCCCGAAGTTCCCGCGGAGCTAAAAGAGCTTCAAAACGTAGTCCTCACACCGCATATAGGCACTAACACGGTCGAAACGCGTGAGCAGATGGCGCGCGCGTGCGGCATGCGCATACTGGACGCGCTTGCCGGCAAGACGCCTAAGAATGTGGTAAATGGTATAACACTTGACTGAAACTAAAATTGAAGGGCGGTAATCTAAAATGGCTGAATGGAAATTTCCGGTATTCGGACATGGTGCAGACTATAACCCCGATCAATGGCTGGATGACGAGCATGTACTCGAAGAAGACATCCGCATGATGAAGAAGAGCCACTGCAACATAATGTCGGTGGCGATATTCGCATGGACGTCGCTGGAGCCCGAAGACGGCGTATATACGTTCGACTGGCTGGAGCGCGTAATAGACAGGCTATACGAAAACGGCATATCCGTCCTGCTGGCGACGCCCAGCGGCGCGCGTCCCGCATGGATGAGTCAGCGCTATCCCGAGGTACTGCGCGTGCGCGAAGACGGTCACCGTAACGGTCATGGCGACAGGCATAATCACTGCTACACATCGCCGACATACCGCTATAAGGTGCACGAGATGAACACCCGCCTTGCCGAGCGTTTCGGTAAGCACCCGGGCGTAGTGGGCTGGCATGTGTCTAACGAGCTGGGTGGCTGCTGCTATTGCGATCTGTGCAAGAATGCCTTCCGCGATTTCGTAAAGCACGAATACGGCACTCTGGATAACCTAAATCACAGCTGGTGGACGAGGTTCTGGTCGCATACCTATACCGATTGGAGCCAGATAGAGCCCCCGACCGAATTCGGCGAGTACTCCGTAATGGGTCTGAATCTCGCATGGCAGCGCTTCATAACGCATCAGACAGTCGACTTTATGAAGAACGAAATAGAGCCGCTGCGTCGCCTGGCGCCCGATCTGCCCATTACCACTAACTTCATGAACCGCTTTAGCGGTCTGGACTATTCCAAGTTCAACGAAGTAATCGACTTCGCCTGCTGGGATAGCTATCCGCTGTGGGGTCGCGATACCGTCAGCGATGCCGAACTGGCGCGCAATATAGCCTTCTTCCACGACTACATCCGTTCGCTGCTCCATAAGCCCTGGGTGCTCATGGAGTCCACGCCTTCTGTCACCAACTGGCAGGAGATTGCAAAGCTCAAGCGTCCGGGTATGCATTTGCTCAGCAGCATGCTGGCTGTTGCGCATGGTGCGGACAGCATACAGTACTTCCAGTGGCGTAAAGGTCGCGGCGCATTTGAGCAGCTGCACGGCGCGGTTGTGGGTCACGCCGGTCACGAAAATACCCGCGTATTCCGCGATGTAACATCGGTGGGCGAGTACCTTCTGGACATAAAGCCGGTACTGGGCAGCATTGCGCACGCCAAGGTCGCCATGATTTACGACACCGAGGATCGTTGGGCAATCAAGGATGCTCAGGGCGTAAGGCAGGATAAGAAGCACGACGCGCTTGTAAACGATCACTACTACGCACTCAAGGCGCAGGGCATTGACGTCGACGTAATCGAAAGCGATCAGTCGCTTGATAGGTACGAGCTGGTTGTGGCTCCCATGCTGTACATGGTAAAGCCCGGCGTGGCCGAAAAGCTGGAGGCGTTTGTAAAGCGCGGCGGTCATTTGGTCATGACGTATTTGAGCGGCATTGTCGATAAGGACGCGCTGTGCTTCCTGGGCGGCATGCCGGGTCCGCTCAAGGACCTCATGGGCGTATGGGTCGAGGAAACCGATGGTCTGTGGGACTACGACAAAAACTGCGTCGTAACCAAAGACGGCAACGAGATGGGCGTGGACGGCACATTCGAGTGCAACACCATATGCGACCTGATGCATGCCACTACGGCGCGCGTTGAGGCGGTGTACGGCGATGACTTCTATAAGGGCATGCCCGCCGTGACCGTCAACGACTTTGGCAAGGGTCAGGCGTGGTATATCGCGACCCGCATAGATCGCGAATTCCTGCGCAAGTTCTACTCCGGACTCATAGACAAGCTCAATATCGAGCGCCTGGCATGCGAATTGCCCGAAGGTGTACTCACCGCATCGCGCGATGGCGCAGACGGCAGCAAGTACATATTCTATATGAACTTCGATCGCGAGCCGCGCAAGGTTGTGCCGCTTGACGGATGCACCAACCTGATAACCGGCGAAGCGGTCAACGGCGCAATCGAGCTGGATGCGCTTAAGGGCATAACTCTCGTGCGCAAGCCCGAAGGCAAGTAAGAGATAATAGCATTTCTTTGAAACGATCAAGGCTGCGGCATGGCGGCGTTTATCATTGACAGATGAATAAACCGCTCATGCCCGCAGCCTTGTATTAAAATTGCACCTTCATAAATTGATAGGGGAAGGGGAGACAGAATAAATGGATAAGATAAAGCTGGGCAATACCGGTCTGGAAGCGACGTCGGTATCCTTTGGCGCACTGCCCGTTCAGCGCTGCAATATGGACGATGGCGTACGCCTTCTGCGCAGTGCCTATGATAGCGGCATACGCTTTTTCGACACTGCCCGTGCGTATAGCGACAGCGAGGAAAAGATAGGTAAGGCGCTGTCCGATGTGCGCCACGACATAGTCATAACCAGTAAGTCGATGGCATCAAACGGCGCGGACTATATGAAGCATCTTGAAACCAGCCTGCGCATGCTCAAGACCGACTATATCGATGTGTATCAGTTCCATAATCGCCAGTTCACCATCGAGCCGGGCGGAGCGGATGGATTGTATGACGCGGCGCTCAAGGCCAAGCAGCAGGGCAAGATACGCTTTATCGGTCTTACCCAGCATACGCTTAAGCTGGCCGACGAAGCGATAGACAGCGGCAACTTCGATACGCTGCAGTTCCCGTTCAGCTATCTGGCATCCGATGAAGAGGTGCAGTTGGTCGAAAAGTGCCTGGCGCATGGCATGGGCTTTATCGCCATGAAAGCACTCTGCGGCGGTCTACTCAATAATGCCCGCGTAATACACGCATTCATGCGCGCGCATCCCGGCGTAGTGCCGATATACGGCATACAGAAGCAGAGCGAGCTGGACGAATTCCTCGAGGCCGACCGCGATGGCGTCACGCTCAATGATGAATACATGGAAGTAATCAAGAAGGATCGCAAGGAGCTGGTGGGTTCGTTCTGCCGCAGCTGCGGCTATTGCATGCCCTGTCCCGTGGGTATACCGCTTAACAACGCCTCGCGCCTCATACAGCTGCTCACGCGCTCGCCCATAGATCCGTATATGACGCCCGAATTCAAGGCGCAGATAGAGAAGATCGAGGACTGCATACATTGCGGCGTGTGCGCCACGCGCTGTCCGTATCACCTAAAGCCCTACGAGCTGATTCCCGAAAGCCTTAAGTTCTATCGCAAGCTGTACGCCGAGTACACCGAAAAGCATAAGGGCTGATAAAAAACGCGCCGGCAAATCGATTGCATAATCAAATCGGTTTGCCGGCACTTTTTTATGCGGCTTTATTCGACTGCACAAAAAGAGAGCCTGCCGCGCAAGCTCTTTTTTTGCGGCAGGCTATCAAGATAAGTTTTTGACTTAAAAATTAGTCGTAATTGTACTCGGCGCAATAAGCGGTCCACTGTGCGATATACGCCTCGCGGCAGGTCTCCAGACCGGCCTCGTTGACCTTCTCAAGGAACTCTGCTACAGCGGCTTCGACATCGTCGACAAAGCCTGCCTGCAGGGGAGCCAGATACTGACGCATTACGTTGGATACAGCGGTACGCTCAGCCTGATAGTTGGTGTAATCCTCGGAGAAGCCTTCGCCGATATTGACGTTCGGGTACTTCAGCTTGGCACCGATCTCTTCGTACTTGGCGAACATCTCGTTGAGCTCAACGTCGGACTCCTGTGCCAGCTTGAAATCGCCAACGCGCAGGTTCCAGGTGTTCAATGCTTCGTACTGGAAGTTCTCGTTCAGGTTGACGTACAGACCATTTTCGTCCAGAGTGTAGTCGATGTCCTTGCGGCCGCACTGAATCAGCTGATTCAGCTCTTCGTTGGTCATCAGCTCATTGAGTACCAGCATGCAACGCTCGGGGTACTTGGTGCCGCGAACTATAGCAGTACCGTTCTGGGTAGCATGACCCGGCCACAGAGCGCCGGTAACCTCGCCGTAAGCGATGTACTTGGTCTCCCAATCGGGATGCTGTGCAGCGAAGTCGCGCACGTTGGTGATGTGCTTGTTGGGGTTCTGGCCGTTAACAACGGCGGTGGTCAGACCGTTTACATAGGAGTCGGGGTCGTTGCTGTCGGACAGCGCGGACTTGGACCAGTAACCGGCATCCGCCCACTTCTTCATCAGCTTGCAGTCATCGATGAAGTCCTGGCTGTTCCAGTAGTCAACCAGAGTGTCGGGATCGTCGGTGTAGGAATTCAGACCGTAGATCGACTTAACCAGCGGATACTTGAGCTGGAATACTTCGAATACGTCGAACGCATAGTCCAGACCGGTGGATTCTTCGGAGGTAGCGCGCAGTACGGGCTGATCAGGCATGTTGTCCTTTATGCCCTGGAAGAAGGCTTCCATATCCTCGAGGGAATCCGGAACGGGCAGGTCATACTTTGCACGCAGGTCCTCGCGGTAGGAGATACCGGTGGATACGTACTCGGACCACAGCGCGGGGATGGCGTAAAGCTCACCGCCAACGCGGCACATGTTCAGGGTATCCTCGCCGGCGAGCTCGCGCAGCTCGGGAGCATAGGTGTTGAGCAGGTCGTCCAGCTCGAGGAACGCGCCTGCGTTGGCCAGCGTCTGATAATCCAGCCAGTTGGCGATGTAGATCATGTCAGAGCTGCCGCTGGTCAGTTCGTTGGTGTACTTCTGGTTGAAGTCAGTCCAGGTGGAGAACTGCAGGTCGAGCGTAGTGTTGTACTTTTCCTTCAGTATCTCGTTGACGGCGTCCTCAACGGCTTCCGCATCTTCGGGCGGATCACCCATCAGGAACATTACCAGCTCAACCGGCTCGGAAAGATCGATGTCGGCAGCTGCAGTTTCGGTTCCGTCGGCGTATGCCGTAAACGACAGAGCCATGAGCAAAACCAGTAGCAGAGAAACGAGTTTTTTCACAGTAAACCCTCCTTTTTATATTATGCGTCCCAAGACGCAGGAAAACAGATCGATTATCCCTTGACCGCGCCTATCGTAATACCGGCCACAAAGTACCTTTGTACAAAGGGATAGAGTATAAGTACGGGACCGGTTGCGATTACAGCCATTGCCAGCTTCATGGTCTGTCCGGGCATGTTGTCCACCGAAATGGATGAAGCCTTACTCATGGCCTTTATTGCCTGAGAAGCGTTCAGCATGTTGTATAGGTAGAACTGCAGCTCCCATGTGGTAGAATCCGTCGAGAACATCGACGAGCGATACCAGTCGTTCCAGTAATCCAGCGCCAGGAAAAGTCCGACGGTCGCAAGTCCGGGTCCCAGCACGGGCAACACAATGCGGGTAAGTATGGTGCCATGTCCCGCACCGTCGATTTTTGCGGACTCCACGATTGCATCGGGTACAAATCCCGTTATGAACGTGCGCATCAGTATGACCAGGAATGGGCTCATTATCGCGGGGAACCAAATCGCAAATGTGGTGCCCTTAAGCTCCAATATATTAGTGTACATCAAATACCATGCGACAAGACCGCCGCCGAATATCGACGTAAAGTATATAAGGAACGAAACTACATTGCGATACTTGAACTCCTTGCGGGAAATGACGTAGGCGGTCAGCACGATTACGCATAGTCCCACAAAAGTACCGACTATCGTGTAGAAGGCGGTCATCTTGTATGCCTGCAGTATATCCTGCGGTGCCTTGAATATCGTCGTATACGCTTCAAAGCTTATGTCGCGGGGGAGTATGCTGTATCCTTCGTGCAGAATCGTGTCGTTACTCGTAATCGAACCAGACACTATAAGTATAAAGGGCAGCACGCACAGCAGCGCGGTGATTGTCAAAAGGACATATTTGACTATGTCGAACGTGATCATAGCACTGTCCTTACGGATATGATTGCTTTTACCGGCTTTCATGTTTTTCCTCCTTCTGCGCTTAGAACAGTGCATATTCCGCATTGCCGCGCTTGATGAACCAGTTGGTCGAAATTACTATGACCAGTCCGAATATCGACTGATAGAGTCCTGCCGCGGCGGAAAGTCCCATGCTCAGCGGCTGTGTCGTGGTGACTCGGTATACGTATGTATCCAATATGTCTGTCACGTCATATAGTACGCCGTTGCTGCCGACCACCTGATAGAACAGCTCGAACTGACCTCTCATAATGCCGCCCAGTGCGTACAGTAGCAGTATTATGAACGTGGGCTTTAGCAGTGGCACGGTTATGTACCATAGCTGCTGGAATATATTCGCACCGTCAACCTTGGCGGCATCGTAGTATTCGTCCGAAATACCCATTATTGTCGCCAGATAAACGACCATGCCGTATCCCAGATTCTTCCATAGATAGAACAGCGTGATCAAGCCGGGCCAGTATTTGGGCGTGTTGTAAAAGTCGATGCGCTCCATTCCCGCATTTACCAGCATGGAGTTGATAAGACCGTATTCGTATTCAAATACGTTGTACACAATGACCTTCAGTATTACGTATGATACAAAGTACGGCATGAATATCAGCGTCTGCGAAGTCTTCTTAAACCATTTGGTTCCGACCTGCGAAACCAGTATGGCGAATACAATCTGCAGCATGTTGCCCAGACCGATAAAGACGATGTTGTAGGCAATCGTGTTGAATGTCAGCTTACCCAGATTGCTCTTTACCAGGAACTCAAAGTTCTTGAAGCCGACAAACGGCGAAGCAAACAGACCGTCGCGGAAGTTGAACTGAGTGAAGGCAAAGTATATGCCGGTCATCGGGAGGTAGTTGTTTATCGTAAAGTACGCAAAGCAGGGTATCAGGAAGAGGAACAGCAGCCAGTTCTTCTTGAACTCCATGCAGAAACCATGCTCGCGATATTTTTTGCGCTCACCGCGCTCCTGCGTCTTGCTCAAAAAGTATGTTATCGCCGAAAGCGCGATAACGGCGTAAACGACGGGGGAGCAGTCATACCCGTGTACACCGGCGTTTGCATTGGCGTATATGGTATAGCCGATGGTCGCAACCGATGTGAAGAACGAAAAGAGCATTGCAACCTGACAGTTGGAGTATAGCTTTAAGTATCCCTTTTCACTCGTGGGGCGCACGATTGTGCGGATCAAAAAGGCGATATCAAAAAGAAAACCTGCAACTGCGGCAATCATAAGCAGCATGGCAGGGAATCCTAAAGCACCGCACCCACTGTCGGTAACGTATGAAAGAAAGTTGTATAGCGTGTACCCGCTTGAGAATCCGGAATAATCGGTTACGCCGATTGCATTAAACAATTCTTCCGGCGAGGATATCATTATCCACGGTATACACGGTAAGCTAAGCAGCAACACAATAAGTGAAAGCGCGAACAATAATACTATTCCCGCTTTCCTGCCTGCCATAGGTTTTTCCAAGAATGATGCATGGTTTGATAAACCGGTATGCACTTCGCTCATGGCATTCCCTCCGCAATCTACACTTTGACCATTATATTTAAGTTAGCACGAATCAAAAACTGTGCAATCTATAAGTATACATTAACACTATGCTAGAAAAAAGTCAACATTACTTCCGCACAAAAAATAAATTGCAAAACAAAAGGCACATATAAAATGTTAAAAATGACTAAAACATGAAAATGGCACGGCACAATGAAGGTATACTCCATAGTGCCGTGCCCGATTATTTAGTGTTTTATCAGCCCAGCTTGCTCTTTATGAAAGCCAGATTGTCGCGCAGCTTGTCATCGTCAGACTTAGCAACCGAGAAGTCCTCAAACGACAGATAGTTGTCGTAGCCGATCTTCTTGAGCGCATCGAACAGCTTTTCGTAGTCCACAACGCCCTTGCCGATTTCGGAGAAACCGGGAACCAGCTTGCCATCCTTGTTGGGTGCCCAGGTGGAATCCTTTATGTGTACATGGTGTACGTGACGTCCCAGCAGCTCCATGCCGAACTGGTAGTTCTCGAATCCCTCATATACCATGTTGCCCGCATCGAATACCACGCCTATGAGATCCTCATCCATGCCCTCTATCAGGCGGTATGCGGCACTGGCGCTGGGTATTATCGTGTTCATGTGTATCTCGAGGTTGGCCTGTACGCCGTACTTCTTGCACAGACGCTCAACGGTGAACATCTTGCTGCGCACGTCGGAGAACAGCTCGCGATAGGGGACATCGCCCTTGTAGTTGTCGGGGAACAGGCGGATCATCTTAAATCCGTTTGCCGAAGCGGCGGCCAGCAGTGCCTCGACCTTGTCCAGCTCGCGCGGCATGAGGTAGGATGCCAGCGACAGCTTTTCCAGACCGTTGTCGTCGCACAGCTTTGCGGCGCGTGCGGCTTCGTCGCCGATCTTGTCCAGATCCAGCGTTGCCTGATTGTACGCCCAGAACAGCAGATTGCGCGGCGGCATGGGATCGGGAGCCTGAGTGGGTACGTCCTTTACACGCCACTCAACGCCGTCGTAGCCGTATTCCTTAAGCTTCTTTACGACCTCTTCGGGCGCCCAAGCGGGAACCATTACAGTGAACAGAGAAAATTTCATTTCGACACCTCCACAATATATTTAAATACTTTGCTTAAATCTATAATGGATTACGGATAATGTCCATCGAGTCATATTTTAGCACATGTGAAAAAAACTGTCAAATCTAACCACTATATCAGGCGCGAAAGCGTCAAAAAAGTACCGCACGCTTGCCACGCCGGCAAACCGTGCGGTACTTAGCCTTACTTACCCTTCTTTATCTATTCCACGAATCAGCTCGTAATTGTAGCTTTCGATCTCGTTCATGTCGTAGAAGCCGAAGTCCTCATTCGGTTCGTACCAATCCTGAGCCTCGAAGTACTCAAGCCATTCCTTGGTTTCAAATACATATCCGGCGCGGGCGAGTATCTCGTAACGTGCCTTAAGCAGCTGATCCTTATCGACCGCGAGCACTTCTTCACGCGTGAGCTTGCGCGTCATGGCATCGGGGAATATGAACTCGTACTGCGGCGCGGGGGTTGATACTGTGACCTCGCCGTTTATCTCCTTATCGATTGCGCGAATCAACTCGTAGTTGTAGCTTTCAACACTGTTCATATCGCCGAAGGCGAAGCTTTCATCGCGCGTATACCACGACTTTGCATCGTAGTAGCTTTGCCAGCTCGCGTTGTTGAACACATATCCGTTGCGCGCGAGTATCTCATAGCGCGCCTCCAGCAATTTATCGGTATCTATCGCAAGCACCTGCGCGCGCGTGAGCTTTTCTTCCGAGCTGTCGGGGAATATGAAGTTCGCGCTGCTCTTGGACGGCTTGACTGTTTGCGTGGGCGCGGTCGGGTTTTCGGTCGGCTGCTCAGTCGGCTTAGGCGTGGGCGTTGCGAATATCTCGTTCATTATTGCGCGAATCAGCTCATAATTGTAGCTTTCGATTTCGTCCAGATCGCCGAACTTGAAATCCGGATCCTCGTGGTACCAGCTGAACTGACGGTAGTATTCGAGATACTTTTCGGTATTGAATACGTATCCGTTGCGCGCAAGTATCTCGTATCTCGCATATATCAGCTGGTCATCGCGCAACGACCTAATCTCGTTTTCAGTTAGTCTGCGCGTTGCGCTGTCGGTGAATATAATACCTTCCGTAGGAACAGAAGACGTAGCCGTGGTAGGCGCGGGCGTAATCGCGGGCGCGGGAGTTGCCGTTACCTCGCTGCTCGTCTGTGCCGTGCTCGCCGGTGAAAGCGTGGGGCGCGTATACACCTGCTCGGGCGTACCCGTGCCGGAATAGACGACGAAATTGTCCTTGCTTAAATCGGCGGACACGTATGTCAGTCGCTGCGCAGTGGGCTCGTATACCATGACGCCGCTTTCATCGGCATAGTATACGCTTGAGCCCGACTCGGGCGTATAGAGCGACATCGTGTATACGTTACTGCTGTATAGCGCCAATTCGTAATCGCTGTGTACGATTAGTCCGCTTGAAGTGGGGAAGTAGCTGTATTCGTTCTGCGCGTTCTCACGCTCCAGACTGCGCTGTGTCGGGTCGAACTTGCATAGCCGTCCGGTGGGCTGCTCGGTGTCGCCTATCGTCATTACGTAGCTTTCGCCCATGTTCTGCAGGTATATGTCGCCGCCGCATGCCTTAAGCGACTTTACGCCGTCACTCAACTGCTTTGCCTGTACGCCGCTGGTCAGATTCAGCGAGTATAGGCATCCTGCGGTTATCGACAGCGCCTGACCCTGCAATTTGGAATTGACGGTATACGTCTTGGCATCGTCCATGTTGGTGAAGTATACGGTATCGTCGACAATCACGTACTGTCCCATGTTCAGTGTGGACAGCGTGCGCATGTCGCTTCCATCCGCCGCAATCGTCGTCAAATGCCCATCCGCCAGGAAGTACAGCCTGCCGTCATATACGCTCAGCTGGTCGATTACCGGTGCGGTTGTCAGCGCGACGCATGTGTCGGTAATGCGTATTAGGCATGTGCCGTCCTTGACCTCTGTCAGCGCGTAGATCGCACCGTTTAAATATACCATCTGGCTTATATTGGATGCAGTCGCAAACTTAGCCGTTTCGCCGGTCGACTTGTCGTATACGAGCACTGTGCCGTCGGCACATGCCGGCAGTTCGCTTATCGCGATATAGTATTTGTCGCCGGTATCCAACACCTGACCGCCGGCGGTACTGCACAAAACCGTCTCTTCGCTTTGCTGAACCGAATCATCGGCATACGCCGTATAATCGCGGGATACCGGCGTACACGCAAGCGCCAATACGCATATAGCGGTTAAAACCAGCCTCTTTGTATCCATATTTGCTTCCTTTCTCAGTCCCCTTAAAAAGCCGCGTGCGCTTTACATCGCATCATTATACATATTTGACGCAATTATGTGGTCAAATGTTGCCGCCGCGTTTATTAAAATGGAATGAGAGAGGGGGAGAATGGTGAAAATGGTGGGAGTCATACCAACTGCGTAAGTACTCCCGCATCAATCTCGCATATGTCATCGCATAGCGCATCAATATCCGCCTGATTATGACTGCTCAGTAGAATGCAAACTCCTTTTTCACGTTCGTTCTTTACTAATTCGCGAATAAGCGCGATGCCTTGCTTATCCAACCCATTAAATGGTTCATCGAGTATGAGTACATGACCATGCTCCATAAGTGCTTGAGCAATGCCAAGTCGCTGTTTCATACCAAGTGAATAGCTGCGCACGCTCTTGCGCTCATCCGGATTCAACCCAACCATTTGCATAGCATCTCGCAGTTGTTCGTTTGACAAGCGTACTCGAAGTGAGCTTAAATACCTCAGATTGTCAAATCCGGATAGATTGTTCAGAAAGCCGGGG
>CAYTOU010000016.1:0-19580 GCA_964439295.1 uncultured Oscillospiraceae bacterium | reverse complement strand
ATAAGTAGCTTTAGGCGGGATGCCCGATAAACGGGTGTCCCGCTTTTTTTGCTAAAGCTTGGCAAATTGCTGCCATAAGTAGTGCTGTATATATATAGTAGGCTTTGACGCGATTGACAAATCTTAAGCTGCGTGGCACTATAGAATTAACGTATAAATTCTTAAATACGGAGGTCGTTATGGAAAAGCATGTAATGCGCAATCCCATCATACCCGGCTTTTATCCCGATCCGTCCATATGCCGCGTGGGCGAGGACTTCTATCTGGCGTGCTCCAGCTTCGAACTGTACCCGGGCATACCGATATTCCACAGCAAAGACCTATGCAACTGGGAGCAAATAGGCTATGCCATGACTAAGGAAAACGGCTTCCACGTGGGCGTAAGCAACTACGCCGCCGGCGTAATGGCGCCCACAATACGCTATCATAAGGGCATATTCTACATTATAAACTGCAACTTCTCGGACAAAGAAAACTTCATCGTCACCGCGACTGATCCCGCAGGTCCGTGGTCGCAGCCGCATTGGTTGCCCGATGTGCCCGGCATAGACGCATCGCTGTTCTTCGACGACGATGACAAGTGCTATGTCGTGGGCAGGGGCAATGTGGTAAAGCGCGCCGACGGCACTACCGATGACGGCATTTGGGCAGCTGAATTCGATATAGACAACTTCTGCGTAATAGGCGAGCGCATTCCGATATGGGATAGCGCACTGCGTGTATCAAGCTGGCCCGAAGCGCCGCACCTGTATCATATAGGCGACTATTACTATCTTATGATAGCCGAGGGCGGCACCGAACATTATCATTCGGTAGCCGTTGCGCGCAGCAAGACCCCGCTGGGCTGGTACGAGGGCAATCCGGCTAACCCGGTAATGACGCATAGGCAGTTCGGATTCCACTATCCGATAACCAACGTGGGTCATGCCGACTTTGTCGACACGCCCGATGGCAATTGGTATGCGGTAATGCTCGCCACGCGCACTGTCGATGGCATGTATAAGAATCTGGGACGCGAATCATTCATCTGCCCGGTACTCTGGGAGCGCGATTGGCCCATATTCAGCCCGCGCACGGGCAAGATAGAATGGGAGTATCCCGCCGACGAGTCGCTCAAGTGGACCGAGTACAGCCTAAAAGAGCCCACCCGCGACGACTTCGACTCACCTAAGCCCGCCATGCACTGGGCATTCTGGGGCACGCCGTATGAGGACTTCTGGCATGTCCGTGATAGCAAGCTGTTTTTGCGCTGCCTGCCGCACGGCATTTGCGATGACTTTACGCGCAGTGATACCCAAGTAAGGGGCAAATGCGTAAGCTTCATAGGTCGCCGCCAGCGCCAGATCAACTTTGATTCGGGGCTTTCTATGAGCTTTACACCCAAGGGTGCGGAGAGCGCGGGCATGGTCATTATGCAGGCCAGCAATCATCAGATTCGCGTGGAGCGCGCGGTCGCGGGCGGCGGCAGCCTGCGCAAGGATGCCGTATGGCAATGCGAAAAGCAACCCGAGGGCACTCAGGTGCTGCGCCTGGTATTGAACACGTTCGAATCCGATAAGCCCATATACCTGCCCGGCTTCAAAGCGATGCAGCACACGACAGTGCTCGCCGAAATACCGTGGAATAGCGAAAACGTGATAATACACCTGCACGCCGTGGGCGAGGACTATACTTTCTCCTGCGCCGAGTCGGAGGGGGAGGCACTCAAGCCCTTCGGCAAAGCCGATGCGCGCCTTATCAATCCCGAAACGGTCAACTGCATGGTCGGCATACTTATAGGCATGTACGCCAGCGCCAACCATACGGATAGCGATAATGAAGCCGCGTTCGACTGGTTCACATACGAGGACTGATTTACCGTAAACGGCGATTAATCGCATAACAAATAAGACCGGCGTGAAGCAAGCTCGCTCCATGCCGGTCTTTATGATATAAACGCCTTACGCCTTTTCGATTGTCAATAGCGATATGCCGTGCGTGGGCAGCGTGAAGTGCTTTTCAAGCTTGCCCGAATGTATTAGCACACTCTGCGGCGCCTCGCAGAATTCCAAGCCCGAACGCGCGAGTATCGCGGCCTTCTGACCTTCGTTTGGATAGTTGGGACGCCCCTGACGCACCCACTCGGCATACGCGTTGGAGTGGCTGTCGTCTATGCGGTAGTGCTTTATGAGTACCTTGCCGCTCATCGGGAGATTATCGAGCACCATATTTATGTCGAAATTCTCCTTGCGATCCCAGTCGTCGTGATGGCAGTACAAAAGCACCTGCATTTTGTCCGCGCCGTCCATTGTCGCCCAGCCGTCTATCTCCGCGCCCTCCTTCGTACCGTTCAAATCCTCAAATGTCAAGGGGTCTATGTCGCGCGAAGTAGTCAGCTCCAACCGCTGATGCCCCATCATCGCAAAGAACTTGAACAGGTTGAACACGGCCTTGTCTATGCCCTGAGTTGAGAACGTGCGCGTGCCCTCAAAGCAGCGCTCACCCTCGAACATAAACGCCCACGCGAGCGGACGAATGTCCATGTTTTGCTTTTCGGCCAGGTCATATATGTTCTTATACGCGCTCATCACGTACGACGCGTAGTATTCGGTGTTGCGGAAATTCAGGTTGAAGTTGTCATACCGTCCGCCCGCCGCCCAACCGTCGGGATCGGCCTCGGAAAGCACACATTCCAGATCGCCGTAGCCGAACTCCTTTATTATGTCGGACTCGGTCTTGACGTTGGTGAGCAGCTCCTTGATTGAAGGAATCTGCTTTTTCGCCAGCGTATCGAAGTTGTATCCGCCGCCCTTTGTGTGGAAAGTGGTAAAGTCAATGCGCGTGCCCTTTTCGCCGCTATAGTAGTTTACGCCATTGCGGATGTGATCCAAGAACTTGCGTAAGAATACGCTTGCGCGCCCCTCGGGGCTCATGTTGCCGCATGTGGCGGGTCCGCCGAAGCGCGCGGTCGGCATTGCCGCATGCACCGCCGCCTCGGTATAGTCGTACAGTTTGCAGTACTCCTCGTGCGTGCCGTGCCAGTAGAATATGTCGGGCTCATTCCACATCTCGAAGTACCACTTTTCGACCTCGCTTACGCCATAGCGGTCGCGCAGGTGGCACACCAGGTTGTATATCAGATCATACCACTTTTGATAGTCCTTAGGCGGCATTGCCCAGCCCACGCGCTGGTATTCGCTTATGCCGTACGCGACCTGATAGAACTTTCCGTTTTCGGCCTCGCGCGGATCTGCCAGATCGCGCGGCATGAAGCCCAGCTCAAAGAAGGGCTTGCAGTTATTATTAAGCCATATGTCCATCATCAGGTCAATCGTTTCATAATTATATATCGGATTTCCGTTCTCGTCCTCTATATAGACATTGGTTGAGCCCCACTTATAGAAGCCATGCAATATGCCTGTGCACAGCATATGATGCGCGCGCATGTAATAAGGCTTTTCCAGATGCCCGAACTTTTCAATGAGTGCCATGCCGCCCGGCGAATGAGTGTAGTTGCACTCGTCATATCCTATGTAATTCCACGTATGCGCAAGTGTGCCCGTCCATTTGGCGGCATCGACGCGCACATCAACCTTTTCGTTCATATTGACGCTCCTTTTTAAACTACTCAAATCCCGTAAGAGTGAGGGATTAAATTTCGTCACGTGTATTGTACTTGATTTTTATAAGATTGTCCATAGCGGGCGAATATGTATTGAAAAATGCCTCGCCCACGTCGCGCCCCTTTATTGCCCTAAGCACATAACCGTATTTGTCTTGACATATTCTCTCTCGTGGTAGATAATTGTAAGGTACAATGTGTACATGGAGGAATATATGGGTTTCAAGATATCAAAGGTTGAGCGCGGCGGACTTGCCGATGATCTGGGTCTCAAGAAGGGCGATGAGCTGCTTGAGATAAACGGCGAACGCCTTATCGACCTTATTGATTATGAACAGCTTATGAGCTGCGAAGAGCTGGTTTTGACCGTGCGCGATCGCTCGGGCGATGTGTACGAGGTCGAATGCGACAAGGACATGGACGAGGAGCTGGGCGCCGACTTTGAAGGCGATATGCTGGGCAATGTGCGCCTGTGCGCCAACAAGTGCATGTTCTGCTTTGTGGAGCAGCTCCCGAAGAACATGCGCAAGTCCCTGTACGTCAAGGACGACGACTGGCGCATGTCGCTCATGATGGGCAACTACATAACGCTTACCAACGTATCCGACCGCGAACTGGATCGCATAATACGCCGCCATGCCAGCCCACTGTACATATCGGTACACGCAAGCGACGGTCAGCTCCGCGCAAAGCTATTGGGTCAGCCGCTGGGCGTGAAGCTCATGGATCAGCTCAAAAAGCTTGCCGCGGGCGGCATACAGTTTCATGCGCAGGCAGTGCTGTGCCCGGGCATAAACGACGGTGCTGTGCTGGATAAGACGATTGAGGACATGATATCGCTCTATCCGGCGTGCATAACTTTAGCACTGGTGCCCGTGGGACTTACCGGTCACCGCGATGGGCTATGCAAGATTAAGCCGTATGACCGCGAATCGGCGAATAAGCTGCTTGACGACTGCGAACGCTGGCAAAAGATATGCCGCGAAAAGCTGGGTACGGCGCTGGTATTCGCCGCGGACGAATTCTACGTACTGGCCGGGCGCGATGTGCCGCCCGATGAGGAGTACGAGGACTATCCGCAGATAGACAACGGCATCGGACTCATACGCTATCAGCGCGAAGGCGTGCGCCGCGCGTATGAAGAGTATATGGAATCCGGCAAAACGCCCAAGCCGCGCCGCGTGGCGATATTCACCGGCATGTCGGCAAAGGACGAAATACAATGGATTGTCGATACCTATAAGTTCCCGGGAGTCGAAACGACAGTATATCCCGTGCGCAACGACTTTTTCGGACCCAGCGTGACGGTCGCGGGACTGGTCACCGGCGGCGATATAGTCAAGCAGTACGGAAACATAAAGGCCGATGAAGTGCTTATACCGCGCGTAATGCTGCGCGACGGCGGCGATGTGTTCCTGGACGATATGCCCAGAACCGAGCTTGAAAAAAAGCTGGGCTGTCCCGTGACACCGGTATTTACCGATGGCGAGGAGCTTATCAAGGCACTGGCAGGGGAGGATTTGAATGGCTAGACCACTGGTTGCAATCGTGGGACGCCCCAATGTGGGCAAGTCCACGTTCTTTAATAAGATGGCCGGACGGCGCATATCGATTGTAGAGGACACGCCCGGTGTAACGCGCGATCGCGTATATGCCGATTGCGAATGGCAAAATCATGCATTTACGCTTATAGACACCGGCGGTATAGATCCCAATAGCGACGATCCGCTGCTCAAGCAGATGCGCGCTCAGGCCGAAATCGCGATAGAGACCTGCGACATGATACTGTTCTTTGTGGACGGCAAGCAGGGACTGACCGATGACGATAAGGACGTGGCGACAATGCTGCGCAAGAGCTCAAAGCCGCTTCTGCTGGTCGTCAATAAGGTCGACTCCATGGACAGCTATGATAATATATACGAGTTCTATGAGCTGGGCTTGGGCGATCCGATTGCGATATCGTCTGTAAACCTTATGAACTTCGGCGATTTGCTGGAGGAGGTAATAAAGGCGCTGCCCCATGCCGATGCCGATGACAAGGACGACGATACCGTGAAAATCGCGGTCGTAGGCCGCCCGAACGTGGGCAAGTCGTCCATAGTCAACCGCATACTGGGTCAGGAGCGCGTTATGGTCAGCGATATAGCGGGCACTACGCGCGATGCAATCGATACCGGCTTTGAGCAGGACGGTCGCAAGTTCGTCATAATAGACACCGCGGGCATACGCCGCAAAAAGGCGATTGAGGATGCCACGGTCGAGCGCTATAGTGTTATCCGTTCCTTCGCCGCCATAGACAGGTGCGATGTGGCGCTTATCGTCATAAACGCTCAGGACGGCGTGACCGAGCAGGATACCAAAATTGCCGGCTACGTGCACGAGCAGGGCAAGGCATCCGTCGTTGTCGTAAACAAGTGGGACTTGATAGATAAGGACACCGGCACGCTTGAAAAGTACCGCCGCCAGGTCATAGAGGACTTGAAGTTCATGGACTATGCGCCGGTGGTATTCGTATCGGCATTGACCGGACAGCGACTGCCTAAGCTTATCGAGGCGGTAACCGCCGCGTATGACCAGGCTTCGCGCCGCATAACGACGGGTCTACTCAACGATGTGCTCACCGATGCCATGGCGGCAACACAGCCGCCGTCCCAGAACGGACGCCGCCTCAAGATATACTACGCGACTCAGCAGGGCGTAAAGCCGCCGCTGTTCGTCATGTTTGTAAACGACCAGACGCTCATGCACTATTCGTACGAGCGCTATCTGGAAAACTTCTTCCGCAAATCATTTGGATTTGACGGCACACCGATCAAGTTCGTACTGCGCGAACGCAAGAAAGAGGAGAACTGACATGGTGTTGAAGTTAATCCTGGCAATACTGATAGGTTATGGTCTGGGCAATATATCGACCGGTCTTATAATCTCCAAGCTGGGTAATGGCATGGACATACGCAAAGCGGGCAGCGGCAATGCGGGCGCGACAAATGTGCTGCGTACGCTGGGCTGGCTTCCGAGCCTTTTGACCTTTGCCGGTGATGCGCTTAAGGGCGTGCTTGCGGCACTGATTGGCAAGTGGCTGGGCGGTCAGACCGGGCTGATACTGGCGGGCTTTGCATCGATTGTGGGTCATAACTGGCCGGCGGCGTTCGGCTTTAAGGGCGGCAAGGGCATATCGACCTCGTTTGGCGTAATACTGGTATTGCAGCCCTACGATGCGCCGTGGCTGTTGCTGGTCATGGCGGTGGTGCTGTACTTTACGCATACCGTGTCCATAGGCTCGATATGCGCGGCATCCACGTACGCAATACTCAATGTGTTCCAGACAATGTTTTCCAATACGCCTGTATTCGTGTTCGCGGTGCTGGTTGCCGCAATGGCATTGTTCCAGCATAGAGCCAATATATCGCGTCTGCTCAAGCACAACGAAAACTCACTGGACTTCAAAAAGATCGAGCGCTGGAAGAAAAAGTAAGTGCTTAAGCGGCGGGTGAAGCGCCTCTGCGCGTGATTAACCCGCCGCTTTTTTAAGCATACGCAGCGGAGGCTTTCATGAGCAATCACGACACAAGGTTTGATGCCGCACATGCGGACCTGGAGCGCTCGGCGCGCCGCATACGCGTGCTTTCGGGCAAGGCGGCGGCGTACGCATCCGGTCTTAATGGAATGTGGAAGCGCAGACCGCTTGTGCTTACGGCGCTATGTCTGCTTGCGGGCGACCTTATCGGACTTGGCTGCGGCATTGAGCTTTTTGCGTGGTGCATACTTGCGGGCGTGTCGCTTGCTTTTGCCTTAGTCATGGTACTTGTGCGCAAACCGCGCGCGTGGCAGCTTCTCATATGCGTGCTTATGCTGGGCGGCATAATGGGCTCGGCGATTATGACATCGCCCGCCGTGCCCTCGGATGGCGAATACTACATCACCGGGCGCGTGGTTTCACTTACGCGTAATGACGATGAACGCCTAACAATAGACATAGACGACTATACCTGCGACGGTGCCGAGTACTCGGGCAAAATGCGGCTGACTCTCTACCGCCCGCAGTATGACGATGTGCCCGCGACCGACGAATTGCCCGATGGCTTTGGCATAGGCACGCGCGTGTCGCTCTTTGGCAGTACGTACATCGCGCAGGGTGCGCGCGGCGAGGGCGGGTTTGACTACAACGCGTATCTTGAGCGGCGCGGCGTGTACGTTTGCGGCAGCGGTCAATTGGTGGGCGCTCAGTTCGAGTATACCGGTCAGCTTCGCCTGCTCAATTGGTTCTTCACACTTAGGCAGCATATCATAGATGCACTTGATGCCGAGCTGGGTGAGCAGTCCGCGACCGCGCGCGGCATAATGCTGGGCGATGGCGCGTCCATGCCCGATGAGCTGTATGACGACTTCCGCAATGCCGGCTTAAGCCATATACTGGCGGTATCCGGTATGCATATAAGCGCGATAATATTACTATTGGGCTTTTTGCTTAAACTCGCGCCCAAGTGGCTGCGCAGTGCAATTACATTCTTAGTACTGATACTGTACTGCGGCATAACCGGCTTTTCTGTGTCGGTGGTGCGCGCATCGATAATGGGCGCGGTAATGCTTTTGATAAGTCAGGCAGGTATGCGCTATGACGGTCCGTCGGCTCTGTCGCTTGCCATGATAGTGATACTTTTGATGACGCCGGGCGCGGCCATGGATACCGGCTTTGCGATGACGTTCGGCGCAGTGGCATCGATATACGCGCTGTATCCCGGCTTGCGCGCGCATCTGCCGCATGTCGCGCTTAAGCTTAAAAAGAAGCATAGTAAGCATATAAAGAGCATTTTAGGCAGCTCAATAAAGTTCATCAACTTTGCGGGCGAGTGGCTTATAAACAGCCTGGCACTGTCGATATGCGTGACCGTGGGGCTGCTACCGCTGACAAGCGCCTATTTCGGCAGGATAAACATAACAGGGCTGTTTACATCCGCCGCCGGTATCGCAAGCGGCATGGGCGTACTGTACGCCGGTTGGGCATGCGCGCTCACGCATAGTTGGGCGCCGCACCTGGCGCAGTTATTCGGTTTTGCCGCGCGCCTGTGCGCCCGGGCGATAGAGTGCGTCGCGACATGGACGGCGAGTGTGGATTTCGGCGTCATATACATGCGCGCGATAAGTTCGTGGTGGCTACTCATACTTGCGCCGCTCATGCTGTGGGCATCGCGCTACAGACCCATGCTGGGGCGCTGGCGCGCGGTGTGCGGGGCACTGGCGTGTGCGCTGATTGTCGTACTGCTGCTGCCGCCGACCGCGGGCGAGGGACTGGACTACGTTATGGTCGATGTGGGGCAGGGCGATGGCACGCTTTTCACCGATGGCGCGCATGCGGTCGTGATAGACGTGGGCGAAGAAGACTCCGCGCTGAGCGACTATATACGCCGTAGAGGTCTGCGCGTAAATGCGCTGATAATAACCCATTTGCACGCCGATCATGCGGGTGATCTGGAAGAAGCGATAAGCGTAAGCGGTGTAAAGACGATCTACCTTCCGTGCAATGCGGAAAATGGCGCCGATGAAGAAGTGCTTGAGATGCTCGCTCGCATTAAACAGTCGGGCGTTAAGTGCGAGTACCTAAGCGCGGGCGATGTGCTTGAGCCGCTTGATGGTCTCACGCTTACCGTATTGCACCCGTCAGCCGGTAGCGAGTTTTCCGACAACAACGACTATTCGCTGGTGCTGCGCGCCGAATATGCGGGGCGGTCGCTCCTTTTGACAGGCGATCTTACTGAAAATGGCGAGGACTTCGAAGTGGCCGACTGTGATGTTCTCAAGGTAGCGCATCACGGCAGCGCCTCGGCATCGTCGCTTGAAATGCTCGCCTCTGCCAATCCGCGACTGGCGCTTATATCGGTTTCGTCGCATAACTCATACGGCTTGCCCAAGGAAGAGCTGCTTAAACGCCTTGAGTACATAGGCACACAGGTGCTTACGACCGCCGATTGCGGTGACATAACCGTGCATATTGCGCCCGACGGCACTATGACGGCAAAGACTTATTTGAACGCGCCCGAAAGCACGACGGAGGATACATGAATCACACCGAGTTCTTTGACAAAATGAAGCAGGGGTATATCGCGCGCTGCTACCTCTTCACGGGTGAGGAAAACTATGTCAAGCGCGAGGCGCTCAGCCAGCTCGAAAAGAAGCTGCTGCCCGAAGGCTTGGAAGCGCTCAACGAAAACATACTGGAGGGCAAAACCGCCGAGGACATAATCGCCGCGTGCGAAACGCTGCCCATGATGGCCGAGCGTAGACTCGTAGTCGTGCGCGACTACGCGCCGCTCATGGCGGGCAACAGTCGCGGCGAAAAGGAAGAGACGGCGCGCCTGACCGAATATCTGGATAAGCTGCCCGAAACGAGCTGCCTAGTTATGTACATGCGCGGCGCGGCGGATGGGCGCAAGGCGCTTTATAAGGCGTTTTCAGAAGCAAAGCTGGCGCGCATAGTCGAATTCAAGGCACTGGGCGAAAGCGAGCTGCTCAAGTGGCTATCTACCCAATTTAAGCGCGCGGACAAAAGCATTTCGCGCGAAGTCGCGCAGCGCCTGGCATTTCTGACCGGCAGTGACTTAACAAAGCTCAGCGGCGAGGTGGACAAGGTATGCGCACACGCGGGCGAGCGCGTGGAGATTGACGAAAGCGATCTGGAAGTAGTCACGCCCACACTGGAATGCAACGTATTTCAGATGATAGACATGCTAATCGCACGCAAGTCCGCCCAGGTGTATAGTATGCTCGCGGTTATGCTGGATCGCGGCGAGGACAGGATACGCATACTCGCCATGATAACGCGCCAGATGCGATTCATGACGCACATTAAGCTCATGGACGGCCGCCACCTGCGCGATGAGGAGATAATCAAGGCACTCGGCATAACCTCATACGGCCTTAGAAACACCCGCCGACAGATAAAGAGCTTCACCGATGCGCGCTTGACCGCGGCATATCGCGATTGCGTGGATACCGATCAGGCGATTAAGAGCGGCGTAATGACCGATCAGGAGGGACTTGAGCGATTGCTGCTCAAATGGCTGTATTCATAGCTTTGCATTCGTATTCAATTCTTAACCAAGTGCATTGGCGGCGTTGACAAAATGCCGCTTCCGATATACTATATTAATATGTAGTGCATGCCGCCCAAGCGGTCATGCCGTTAAGGAGGAAGTTTATGGCAAAGTACTTGATAGGCGTTGACATAGGCACATCCGGCACAAAGAGCATTATAGCCGATGACACCGGACGCGTTATCGCGTCGTGCACCGAAGGATATCCGCTGTATACCCCCAAGCCCGGCTGGGCCGAGCAGCAGCCCGACGATTGGTGGGACGCAGTGGTAAAGTCCGTGCGCGCAATTGTCGCAAAGGCGGCACTGCCCGCGGATGCATACGCCGGACTCAGTCTGTCCGGTCAGATGCACGGTCTCGTAGCGCTGGATAACGATATGAAGGTAATTCGCCCCGCAATGCTGTGGTGCGACCAGCGCACGCAGAAGCAGTGCGATTGGATAACCGAACGCGCGGGCGGTCTGGACGCATTGGTCAAGTTGACCAACAACCGCATGCTGACCGGCTATACCGGCGGCAAGATACTCTGGCTGCGCGATGAGGAGCCCGAGAACTTCGAGCGCATGCGCGTGTTCATTAACCCCAAGGACTATATACGCTTTAAGCTGACCGGCGAAATCGGCACCGATATGTCCGATGCATCCGGTTCCGGCTTCTTCGATGTGTATAACCGCAAGTGGAGCGAGGAGCTCATCAAGATAGCGGGTCTGCCCATGTCCATATTCCCGCCCTGCATGGAGTCCATCGACCTGGCAGGTCATGTGACTAAGGAAGCCGCCGAGCTTACCGGCCTGCCCGAAGGACTCAACGTATACGCGGGCGGCGGCGACGCGGTCATACAGACCACCGGCGCAGGTCTGGTGCGTCAGGGCGTTATCGGCGTTGTCATAGGCACATCCGGCAACGTGTCCATGGGACTCAACGGTTATAAGGTAAACGCGGGCGGAAAGATGCAGGTATTCTGCAATAACGAGCCCGGACTGTGGCACGCGTTCGGCTGCACGCTGTCGGCGGGCGGCGCATACCGCTGGTACCGCGATACGCTGTGCGAAAGCGATATAGCCGCGGCAAAGGCGACCGGGCGCAACGTATATGACATAATGGGCGATGCGGCGGCGGCGTCTAAGCCGGGCGCAAACGGCGTCATATTCGCGCCCTATCTGTCGGGCGAAAGGTGCCCGTATCCGGATGCCAACGCGCGCGGCACGTTCTTCGGTCTGACTCTGGGCACAACGCGCGCCGACATAACCCGTTCGCTTATGGAAGGCGTAACCTATAGCCTAAAGCAGGTCATAGACATAGCCAACCAGCTGGATCCCACCGTGCCCAACGAAAAGGTATATACCTCGGGCGGCGGCGCGGCATCCGCACTCTGGCGTCAGATGCAGGCCGATATATTTAAGCTGCCCGTATACACGATGTCCGCGGCTTCCGAGGGCGGCGCGTACGGCGCGGTCATGGTCGCCGGCGTGGGCGCAGGCATATGGAAGAACCTGAATGAGGCGGTCGGCATAGTGCGTGTCGAAACCGAAACCCTGCCCAATCCCGCGAACTTCGCCGCGTATGAGGATGCCTATTCGGTATATTGCGAATTGTATCCGCACCTCAAGCCCGTCTTTGATAAGGCGGCTGCCCTGGGCATGTAATAAAAAATACAAACAAAGAGCGGCGGGCACGGGCTGTCCGCTGCTCTTTTTTGAAAAAAGCAAGGAGGCTTATGCGCCGTGGAAATACATCCTATCGGCTATATACATACCGATCTGCCCAGCAAATTCGGCTTGCCGCGCCAGAGCGGGCTTGTAAACGAGCTAAAGGGCGAAATCGTGCTGGAGCCGGAGTACCGTCAGCCCGAGGCACTGCGCGGTCTGGAGGAGTTTTCACACATATGGCTGATATGGGACTTTTCGCGCGCGCATACGTCGCACTGGTCGGCAACCGTGCGCCCGCCGCGTTTGGGCGGCAATACGCGCATGGGCGTGTTCGCGACACGCTCGCCGTTTAGACCCAACAGCCTGGGTCTAAGCTGCGTAAAGCTGGAAAGAATCGATTATGACAGCCCGCAAGGTCCTGTCATAATAGTGGGTGGCATAGACATGATGGACGGCACGCCCATATACGATATTAAGCCGTATATACCCGTCGCCGATTGTCATACCGATGCCTCTCAGGGCTATACCGCGCGCACGCGCGAGCATGCGCTGAATGTCGAATTCGCGCAAGGCGTATACGAGAGTATACCAAAGGATAAGCGCGAGGCGCTGACCGGACTGCTTAGGCAGGACCCGCGCCCGGGGTATGAGGATGATCCCGACAGGCGTTACGGCGTGGAATTCGCGGGGAGCGATGTGCACTTTTACGTGCGCGGCGATACACTGTACGTGACCGAAATAGTGCCGCCGGGAAAGCAGCACATGTAAATATATGCCCGCAAAGGGGCTTCAATGTGCTTTGCACACGCAAAACACAAAAAAGTCACACACGGCATTATCCTAACCGTGCGTGTTCCCCTTGACATTAAAGGCATGTAGGTAATATAATGGATACATATTCTTAGAGCCAAATCAGCCCAATTTCAGGGGAGGCGAACGAAAATGAGCGAAAAATTTGGCGAGACAATGCCGCTAAATACCCGCAATACCGATATACCCGATGCCAAGAGCATTATTATGAGCGTTTATGCCGCGCTTAAGGCCAAGGGCTACGATCCGATAACTCAGATTGTCGGATACATTATCTCGGGCGATCCTACCTATATAACCAGCTATAACAACGCACGCTCCATGATAAAGCGTCTTGAGCGCGACGAGATACTTGAAGAGCTCGTGCGCTTCTACGTAAGGTCCAATGAAAGACGTTAAACTCGAGCGCGCGGTACTGGGCAAAACCGGCATTGAGGTGTCTCGGTTGTGCTTTGGCGCGCTGACAATGGGTCCGCTGCAATGCGACATGCCGCCCGAACGCGGTGCGGAGCTTATACTCTACGCATACGAGCGCGGCGTGGACTTTGTCGATACAGCTGAATATTATCGCAACTATGCGCATATAAAGCCGGCTTTGGCGCGCGAGCCCTCGATAAAGGTCGCCGCCAAAGCCTATTGTTATGACCGCAAGACAGCGCAGGAGTCATTTGAAAACGCCATGCGCGGCTTGGGGCGCGACTATATCGATATATTCGAGCTGCACGAGCAGGAGGACATATACACCCTGCGCGGTCACCGCGAGGCGCTGGACTACCTAAACGAGCAGAAGGTCAAAGGGCGTATAGGCGCTGTGGGCGTATCCACACATCATGTGGAGTGCGTGCATGCCGCGGTGTACTTTGGCGGAATCGACATTATATTCCCGATAATCAATGTCGCGGGTTTAGGCATACTGGGCGGCACGCGCGAGGACATGGAGCGCGAGATTGCGCGCGCGGCCGATGCCGGAGTGGGTCTATACGCGATGAAGGCACTGGGCGGCGGGCATCTGGTGGGTAGGCGCGAGGAAGCGATACGCTACGCGCTCAACCTAAAGGGCATATCGTCGGTCGCCGTGGGTATGAAGAGCGAGGATGAAATTGACTGCAATATCGCGCTATTTACCGGAACCGAGCCCGATAAGGACGTGGTAAACCGCATTGCGCATACTAAGCGCCACCTGCTCATACACGACTGGTGTCAGGGCTGTGGCAGGTGTGTCGAGCGTTGCGGTCAAAAGGCGTTGTCGCTCAAGGACGGTCATGCGCAGGTCGACGAGAGTAAGTGCGTGCTGTGCGGCTATTGCGGCGGCGTGTGTCCGGAATTCTGCATAAAGGTATGCTGATACTGTGTAAATGAACGTGTACGACATATTTATTTCATAGTCGGCGATTAAAATACTACTGTATAAGGGATGTGTGTGTCAGTTGAACGATACAAAGCGCGTGCTTGCGCTTGACGTGGGCGAAAGGCGCATTGGTGTGGCCGTCAGCGATCCACTGGGCATAACCGCTCAGAGCGTGGACACCATACACCGCACTACACTCAAGCGCGATATAGACACTATCGCCGAGTTCCTCAAAAGCTATGACACGGATAGGCTCTTATTGGGACTTCCCAGCACGCTCAGCGGAGAAGAGGGCATGCAGGCGCGCATAACGCGCGAATTCTCGCAGCATCTGATAGAGCGCGGTTGGCAGGTGAGATTCTACGATGAGCGCATGACGACCGCTATTGCGCGCGGTGCACTCATTGAAAGCGGCATGCGCCGCGAAAAGCGCAAGCAGTACATCGACCGCGTGGCGGCTACATTGATATTGCAAAGCTTTTTAGACAGCGGCGGATGGAAAAAGGAACCGTACAGATATACAGGGAGCGAGGTATTTCATATAATGGATGACAAGTATGATGGCAACATGGACTTTGACGGCATTGTGGAACTTATAGACGAGGACGGCAAGAACGTAAAGTTCGAATTTTTGATGATGCTGGAGCACGAGGGCGGCAATTACCTGCTGCTGACGCCCGCCGAAGAGATCGATGGCGTTGACGAGGACGAGATAGTCATACTCAAGGTGGAAACCGACGACAAGGGCGAAGACGTATACGTGTCCGTCAATGACGAAAAGCTGCTGGAGACCCTGTTCGAAAAGTACCTGACTATGGTAGAAAACGAAGAGGACGAGGACGACGAATAATCGCCCGAAAGCGCAAATAAAAAGCGCGCCGCCGTGCCTAGCAATATAATGCATGGCGCGGGGCGCACTTTTTGTATTCGTTACTCTTCCTCATCGGGCACTATGTCCCACTTGGGGGCATAGGGGACGGGGCAGCGGTTCATGCGCTTTGCGGCGCGCACCTGCGCATAGCAGCCGCATAGCCGGCATGTGTATTTCAAAAGGTGCTCGCACTCCGAGCATATACTCAGCCGCTTTTGAAACACCTCGGCGCTTACGCGTATGTCATCGGGCAATTGCGATACGTAATCGTCCAGATACTTTGCCAGCTGCGCCTCGGGTATATCCTGCTCAATGCACCTGCGGCATAGTATTTCGCTGCCGTTGTATACGTACATTAGCCCTCACGCCCTTCGATGGTCTCGAAAATCATGTGCATCTTAATGCCCTGATTGTAGTTGCCGAAGCCCTGACCGAATATGGTCATGCCGCGCGAACGTTCAAAGCCCGCGGGTACGCTCAAGCGATAGCGTATTTCGCTGCCCGAGCATATGCCCAGATCGTCCAATGTATACTGACCTATGCGGTTGCCGTCTATGAACGTGCCGCTGCGGTTAATAACAAGCGGTTTGAGCAGTCCGTACTGGTTCAGTCCGTACATCCACCAATCGGGCGTGTGTATGCCGCGCTTTAGACCGAAGTCGCCCGGGCTGGTCCAATAACCCAGCTCGCGACCGTTTATCGAAAAGTGTATGTCGCTGGGCCAATCCTCGTTGAAGCCCTTGGCCTCGCTGGATAGCTCCTGCGTCAGCTGCAATTCGATAAGCCTCTGGTTGGGCTGCATGTAGTTGGGCAACCTGTATTCCAGATAGCCCGCGCTCAGCCAGATTATGCTGGCGTATATGTGCTGCGGATCGTCAAATGCGCGCGGGTCATCGAAGTCGCTGAGCACGTGTTCGCTGGTCGCCAGACCGCATGTGGGATGCACTTCATAGCTGACATAGCTGCCGATGGGTATCTCGGCATCGTACGTATTGCGCAGCTGCTGCTCGTATAGCAGGTTTATCAGGAACTTGCTTTCGCTCAGACGGCATAGCTTCTGCATGCCGCGCTTGCCCGACGCGGTTTCGATGTGTATTATGCCCGCTTCCTCCATCAGGCGTATATGCGCCGTCATCGCGGAGTTGGTTATGTTTAGCTCGGCTGCCAGCTCGTTTAGGTTCATGCCGTGATGTTCATATATCAACTGCACTATCTTAAGTCGCACCGGACTGGACAGCGCTTTGCATATGCAAATAAGTTTTTCGTCGTTGTTAATTTCAAGCATTTGGTAGAATACCACTCCTTTATTTTAGACACCCGTTTATTATAACACCTTTGAATTCATAATGCAATATAATCGGCTAAATAAAACACTGCAAACTTCAAAGGGTAAATTAAGGAAATTTCGACAAACAGCAATCGTACTCATGGGCTTTCATGCACAATTATGGCGCCGACGGAATGACCGCCGACGCCTAAATAAACTATACTTGTATGGAGTCTGATACACGGCTCACTTGACAATTTCACTTATTGCGCACAAGCCTCTTTTGCGCGCTCTATTCTCTTCATCCACTTGCCGCTGCTTAGACGCCATAGTCCCAGCGCACACTTTAGTATCTGGTCGATCTTGAGCATCATGTATATCCAGAATGCCGGCCAATGCAGTACCAGACCCGCCAGTATGCCCAGCGGTACAGATGCCACCCACAAAAACAGCACGTCGCCCGCCATCAGAAAGCGCGTATCGCCGCCCGCGCGCAGCACGCCCTTTGTGAGTATGCTGTTCATCGCCTGGAACACGACTATTATCGTAATCGAGTTCATGAGCTCCAGCGCGATCTCGCGCGTTTCATCGGAAACCTGATAGAAGTTGACTAGCGGCATCTTGAATATCTGTATCAGTATCGCGGCGAATATGCCCAACATGCAGCCCACGCCCACAAAGGATATTGCCTGCTGCTGAGTCTTTTCGATATCGCCTTCGCCCAATGTGTTGCCGGTTATAATGCCGCTGGCGTTGCTCACGCCCTGTATCAGTACTGTGCTCAGCTGCTGCACGACCGCGGTGACCGAGTTGGCGGCGACGAACGTGCGCCCTATGCGCCCCATGACCATGGATACCGCGTTGTTGCCCAGACCCAGCAGACCATCGCTTATCAGTACCGGTATTGCCGTGCGGAAATACGTGCCCGCGAGGTCACCGCAGCGCATGAAGAGATGCTTTAGGCGATACGAAATGCGCTTGTCCACAAAGAAGAAGTAGCCGCAAATGAACACCAGCTCAAATACGCGTGCGATAAGCGTGCCCAGCGCGGCACCGGCGATCTCCATGCGCGGCGCACCTAAGTTGCCGAATATAAACACCCAGTTGCAGAATATGTTTATGAAGAATGCGCATACGCTGCATACAAGGGGTATTTTGACCTGCCTGCATGTGCGCAGCACGATCGTGCATACTGTTGAAAACGCCATGCAGAAGAAACACGGTATCATATAATATAGATACTGACAGCCGTACGCGATAATGTCGGCATCGGTCGTATACATCGACATGACGCCGGTAGGGGAGACTATGGTCCATATCGTAAAGCCGGCAACGAATACGGCACCCAGGCGCATCATTATCGTTATCGACTTGCGCAGCGAATGCAGATCTTTCATTCCCCAGTAGCGCGCGGTTAGCACCGATGCGCCCATGCCTATGCCCATGCAGAATATGTGGAACATGTTTATGAACTGACCCGCCAAAGACGATGCCGACAGCTGTGCATCGCCCATATGACTCAGCATCATCGTGTCCATTAGGTTAATGCCGACCGTGATGAGCTGCTGCAGCGCAACGGGTATTGCGATTGAGAGCATCTGCTTATAGAATGCGCGGTCGCCGAGTGTGCGTTTTAGACCGGATAGGTGCATTTGAATCCTCCTCCATATGAGTAAACGTTTACATAAAACTTGAGTACATCGTAACATATCAAAGCGAATGTGTCAATGTGAACATATTACAAAAATTACCACGCACATTGCCATATGCGACAATATGGGCTTTTTGCGATTGACATTGACTCGATAAACGATTATACTGTATTCACCAACGTGCGTAACATATCAATACTTGTTACGCAAAAAGGACGAAGATTTATGCCAAAGCGTAAAGTTACAATACGGGATATATCAAAGCACTGCGGTGTGTCCATCGCAACGGTATCCCGCGTAATAAACCGAACCGGACGTTTTTCCGAAAAGACGCGCCAGACCGTGCAAAATGCCATAGACGAGCTGGGCTATGTGCCCGATGGCAGCGCCAAATCGCTGCGCACAAACACCACATCGATAGTGGGCATTTTGATAAACGAACTGGATTACTCGATGTCGACCAGCCTTGTGGAGCGCATGCAGGACTTGCTCTTTGACGGCGGCTACACGCCGGTTCTGTGCAATGTGGAAAGCCACGTTGAGCGCGAGGAATTCTACTGCAATATGCTCAGATCGATTAACGCCTGCGCGATAATAGTCGTGATGCGCCGCCCGATAAGCGAAAGGTTTTTGGACCTGGGCATTCCCATAATATACCTATATCGCAATCCGCTCTACGGTACGATCGATAACGACATGATCAGCGTGATACAGACCGACGATTACGGCGCGGGGCGCATTGCCGCCGAAGAGCTATTGCGCCTGGGCTGCAAGCGCATATCCGAAGTGCGAACGCCTGGCGCGGACGCGCGCGTTTCGCTGGGCAGACATGTGGGCTTACTAAATACGCTGTTTCAGCACAACGCCGACTACGATGAGTCGCTCGAAATGGTCATAAGCGCAAAGGACTTTCCGGGCATGCTGGCGCATATCAACCAAAAGCTCAACACCGGCTTAGTCGCCGACGGCTACTTCTGCGTAAACGACATGCTGGCACTGGCACTCGTACAGTCACTGACCGCGCACGGCTACCAAGTGGGCGACGACATAAAGGTCATCGGCTGCAACGACATGCCCTGCGCGCTGTATAACAGCCGCCCGATAACCAGCATACGCCACGACACCGACGCGCTGTGCGCATCGGTAATGGACGTAATGACTCGCATGCTGCGCGGCGAGGTGTTGCCTAAGGAAGATAGGTTTCAGATTAAGGCGGTTGAGATTGTGCGGCGGGGGACGACGTAAGCGCAGCCGAGAGTCCTATATAATGTAATATTCAAAGTTGTCGCCT
>CAYTOU010000015.1:0-20432 GCA_964439295.1 uncultured Oscillospiraceae bacterium | reverse complement strand
GAGTAGCGTTACACGTAGTAAAGACAAAGCATTTTACTACTTTGAATATGAAAAAGAGAAGGCGAACAATGAAAATTGTGGTGGTGAACATATACTCAAAAAGCTTCGCGTGGATAGGTGCAATAGCGAATTTAAGTACATAGCAATAGATAAAGATAATTGCTTTGAAAAGTTTGAAAAAGTAATATCCGGGGAATATTGAAGTATATCATGATAAAGCCAGCTCCCAACCCAACCGGTCAGAAGCTGGCTTTTAATCTACATCCCAATCACTACTTCTCATACTGCCCAATAAACGACCGCGTCCTAGGATTTTTCGGATTCAAGAACAGCTGCTCAGGCGTGCCTTCCTCGATGATACTGCCATCCGCCATAAAGACAATGCGGTTCGCTACATCGCGCGCAAAGTTCATCTCGTGCGTTACGACTACCATGGTCATGTGCGACTTTGCCAGATCGCGTATTACGTCCAGCACGCCTTTGGTCAGCTCCGGGTCGAGCGCCGATGTGGGTTCATCAAAGCAGAGTATCTCCGGCTCCATTGCCAGCGCGCGCGCGATTGCCACGCGCTGCTGTTGTCCGCCTGATAGCTGATACGGATACGCATCGCGCTTATCTATCAATCCGACCCTGTCAAGTAGCTTAAGCGCATACTCCTCGGCATCCTTGCGGCTCTTACCCAGCACATGCATGGGCGCCTCGGTCAGATTGCGCAGGACCGAAAAGTGAGGGAAGAGGTTGAAATTTTGAAATACCATGCCCATCTTACGGCTTATCTTCCGCAGCTGATCATTGGCGGCATATACGGCATGCCCGTTCTTGTCCGACACCATAGTATCTCCGTCAACGGTAATGCTGCCGCTGTCTATCTCTTCCAAGTGCGTAAGGCAGCGCAGAAGCGTGCTCTTACCCGAACCGGACGAGCCGATTATTGCGACGACCTCACCCTGATTTATCTCGATTGATATCCCTTTGAGCACATTCAGATCGCCAAAGCTCTTATGTAAATCACGTGCAATAAGCATATGTGTGTACCTCTTACCTATAGTAATCCAGCTTCTTTTCGCACAGCATAAACAGCTTTGTAATCACGAACGTGAATACAAGGTAGAATATACCGGCGACAATCAGCGGCTCAATCGATGCGGTGCGGTTGACTTCTTTGCTAGCTAGCGAATACAGGTCGTATAGACCAATAGTCGATACCAGCGCAGTATCTTTTATCAGCGTAATAACCTCGTTGCTGACCGGCAGAAGTACGCGCTTTGCTACCTGCGGCAGTATTATGCGGAAGAATGTCTGCACTCGCGAAAAGCCCAGCATTTGCGCCGCTTCGTATTGCCCGACAGGCATGGACTGAATTCCGCCGCGGAAAATCTCGGCAAAGTACGCGGCGTAGTTAATGACGAACGCAATTACCGCCGCCCAATACCTATCTATACGCATGTTTCCGGGTAATATGAGCGGCAGAGCAAAGTATACGAACAGTATTTGAAGTATAAGCGGCGTACCGCGCATGATAAGTATATATATGTGCAGCGGGCGCCATATAAAACCGTGCTTTGACATGCGCCCCAATGATACCAGCATGCCCAGCGGGATAGAGAACAGCAGCGTCCAGAAGAATATGGACGCCGTATTGCGTGTGCCATTGAGCAATTGAATAAGCATCTTGCTCATGGCTGTCCAGTTGTTAAAGTAAACCATCGTGCCACCTCACAGGTTTCTTTGTGCGCAAAGCGGGGCTTCCGACCCAATAAGAACCGGAAGCCCCTTGACATTCATTTGGTATGATGCGGTTCTGATTTACGCATCAGCCGCCGCGTCATCGGTCTTGCCGATGATGGTTATGTCGGAGTCAAACCACTTGGTCGATATTTCAGCCAGAGTGCCATCTTCGGCCATTTCGTTTAGTATGCGGTTTACGTTTTCGACCAGGGACAGATCATCCTTGCGGAAACCAACACCGTATTCTTCGGAAGCCAGCGACTCATCCAGCTGACGCAGATCGCTGTCGTGCTGAGAGAAGTAGTAACCGGCGACGATAACGTCAACCAATACCGCGTCCAGACCGCCGTTTTCAAGATCGAGCATAGCGGTCATGTTGTCGGAGAACTCGTTTACGGTCACGCTGTCGCGGAAATCGGGATTTTCGTCCAGAGCGGCAACTGCGCTGGAACCGGCCTGTACGCCAAGGCTCTTGCCGGCGAGATCGTCAAGCGTCTGTATGTCACTGTCACCGCGTACAACGATGACCTGAGTGTTGGAAAGGTACGGCTCGGAGAAGGTTATCTGCTCCTGCAGCTCCTCGGTAATCGTGAAGCCGTTCCAAATGCAGTCGATGTTACCGCTATTCAGCTCCATAACCTTTGCGCTCCAGGATATGGGCTGCAGTACGAGCTCAACGCCCATGCGGTTGCATACTTCGGTTGCTACGTCGACGTCAAAGCCGACTATGTTGCCGTCTTCATCGCGATAACCCATGGGCGGGAAGGAATCGTCCAGACCCATTATCAGCTGACCTTTGTCCAGTATCTTCTGATAAGAATCGTCGGTTGCGGCATCGGCAAATGCAGTGCAGCAGCCCAGCAGCATTATGGCGGCAAGCAATACGGATACAATCTTCTTCATAGTTTCGCACCTCGCAATAATTTAGCGTAGTAAAGTGATAACATTATACACCATGCGCATGCGCCTGTCAATAGCCACTCAAGGCAATAATTGTAACGACTTACGCATAACCACATAAACAGAGTACACTTGCCATAATCGATGTTATGCGGTATACTTTACATGTGAAATCATAGGCTTTATATATAGTAAGAGGTGATCGCGTTTGTCAGGCAAACGTAAGCGATTAAAAAATAAATTATCGGCACAGAAGCTCAAGGCTAAACGACTATCCACGCGCATGAAGGCGCGCACACGGCGCAGGCGGGAGCGCGATGTGGATACCGTGACCGAGACGCCCATATCCCTGCGCTCAAAGTGGGCGTGGGTAACTATACTACTGATGGTGCTTGTCATAGTAGCTGCGGGCATTCGTGTTCATCCAAAGCATTATAAGGTCGAGTATGCCTTGACAGAGACCGATGAAAATCCGTATATGGGCACGCTCGATGCCGATGATGGGTATCTTAAAAGCGTGAACTGGTCCTGGGCACAGGCAGAACCCGCCGATGGCGAATATGCCGCGCCCGATACTGCCGAAGTGAGCGATGGAATTAGGTATGTGCTCGTATTTGACGGAAACGATGTGCCCGAGCATGTACAAAAAGCTGCTCAGGAATCAAACGATGCGGATGCATATATCGCCGAGCACTTAAGTAAGTGCGTAAAGGAACTATGCGCGTTGCTATCCGATTCGGGCAGTTACGCTTATCTGCAAACCGACAGCGACCTTAGCAGTCTTGGCAGTGAGATTGACGGCATATATCTGCTGTGCCGCGCTTCGGATGGACTATACCGCGCGCCCGACAGCGGCGAAAGCAGCTGGACTGATTCGCCTGTAGCAGGCAGCGCTGATCAGATATTCGGCGGCCACCTGACATATGTGACCGATTCGTCCGATGAAGACATTGCCGGTCGTGTAGGCTGGGCGCTGGGCGTTCGCTATGCTGAGTGGCACAGCTTTACGCGCCGTGGCGATCGACTATTCGTAAACATGATGGTTGATAACGCAGGCGTGGCATCGCCTTATTGTGCGCACGATCTGGTGCTGACTCTATGGCGTGACGGTGAGATATACGCCAGTGAAGTGCAGTCGATAGACCTACAAAAGCTTACAAATGAGGCGGTTAGTCTGAACGGCTATATCGATATGCCATATAACCTGGAATGCGGCTTATACGAGCTATGCGTATCGATAAATGTGCATGGCGATGACAACGCGCGCCTGTCGCTGACAATGCCGGACGGCAATGACGGTTACTATAAGCTGGGCGTTGTCCGGGTAAAATAGCATTATGCTGCTCCGATATGGAACTTATATTCTTTAAAAGGGATCTGATTTATGGATATATTTCGCATTATGAAAATCGGCGATTGGATACTTATCGTGTGTGCGATCATAGTATCGATTGCATCGGCGATTTTCGTATGGATACCGAATAGGTCCGATGCCGCCGGCACTGCGCGCATCTATTTTAATAATGAAATGGTTGCCGAACTGCCGCTGGATGTCGATACCGAGTATACGGTCGAAAATGACGGCTCGATCAATGTGATTGAGGTATCGGGTGGGCGCGTGCATATGCTCAGCGCAAACTGCAACGACGAATACTGCGTAAAGCAGGGATATATCGAATACAACGGCGATACGATTATATGCCTACCGCACAGAGTGGTTGTCGAGCTTAGCTCCACCGGAAAGGAGAGTCCTTTCGATGCAATCTCGGGCTAGAAAGATATCCGCTTGTGCGATGTTTACCGCTCTGGCAATGATAGTCGGCTATCTTGAACACATGATACCATTGCCGTTTGCCGCACCGGGCGTAAAGCTGGGACTGGCGAACGTAGTAATTGTAGCGGTGATGTATCTCATAGGAGCAAAAGAAGCGTTCATAGTGAACATTGTGCGCGTGCTGCTTTCAGGCGTCATGTTCACCGGCTTGAGTGCGATGATGTATGCTTTGGCAGGTGCGCTGACGTCATTTGCCGTTATGTCAATCGTAAAGAGATGCAAGGCGTTTTCGATAATAGGAGTATCGGTCGCGGGAGCGCTTACCCATAATGCGGCACAGTATTCGCTTGCGGCAATTATTGTGCATACCGTGGGGCTGATAAGCTATTTGCCCGTGCTAATGATATCCGGCTCAATTACCGGCATAGTCGTTGGGACGGTTGCTTATATAATCGTCGAACGACTAAAAACCTATAGCAAAAAAGCAAGAGTATAGCTTCGTAAATAAGGACTACGCACTATCACACAAAGGAGAATAATCGCTATGCGCATTTTACATACATCGGACTGGCATTTAGGTGCTTCCTTAGGTGGATTCAGCCGTTTGGAAGAGCAGCGTGCCGTGGTGGGTGAGATATGCAGGCTCGCTCGAGATAAGCATGTGGATCTGGTATTGCTGGCCGGTGACATATATGACTCGTTTACTCCTCCAGCAGCGGCTGAACAGCTGTTTCTGGATGCCATGGATACGATGTCACGCGCCGGTATTGCCTGCGTTGTAATTGCGGGCAATCACGATAGCCCGGAAAGGCTGTGCGCTCCGCGCGCATTAGCTGGCACGCATGGCATATATATACTTGGACTGCCGGGCGAAATTCCGCAGGGTGAAGGAATACTGGAAAGCGCGCCTAACTTTCTGCGCATAAGGCCGAAAAATTGCGAGTACGATTGCGCGATAGCGGCACTGCCGTATCCGAGCATGGGGCGGTTGGGCTGCGATGAAAATGAGTATTCTTCAAAAGTAGGCGACTTATTCCGCGCCGCCGATGCACATTTTAAGCCCGAATATGTCAACCTTGCCGTATCGCATTTGTTTGCGCGTGGCGGTCAGGTAAGCGGCATAGAGCGCCCTATAGAGGGCATAGGCGGTGCAATGTGCGTAGGTGCCGATGACTTGAGTCATGCACAATACACGGCTTTGGGACATCTGCATCGCGCACAGAAGGCAGCCGGTGCGTATTATTGCGGCAGCATAATTCAGCAGGACTTTGGCGAAAGCGGTCAGATGAAACAGGTGCTGCTCGTCGATATAGAGCCCGGCGGACAGCCGCAGGTGACGGAGGTGCCGCTCATTACCGGAAGGTATCTGTCACGCTGGCATGTGAGCAGCTTGAGCGAAGCACAGAGTATGATAGAGTCCGGGCACGATGCGCAGGGCTGGATAGAGCTTACTATCGAATCGCCCGAGCCGCCTACAGAACGGGAATTGACCGATCTTATGCGTTCACGTGAGAGGATAGTTTACGCGCGTTGGCAGGGCGATGTAAAACGTGAGGAAAGCACAGCGATAGATTGGACAAGCCGTCCAAGACAAGAGCTTTTCGAATCGTTCTATAAGCGCAGAATGGGCAAGGAACCATCGCGTGAAACGACGGCACTTTTCTTGGAAATGATAAGCGATGAGAGGAGTGAAGGCGATGAGACCGCTGAAGCTGACATTTGAAGGCATAAACAGCTTTGAAAAGCGACAGGTAATAGATTTCAAGCGCCTGACGGATGCTCATCTGTTCGGCATATTCGGACCTACCGGTGCGGGCAAATCGACAATACTGGATGCAATGACCCTCGCACTATATGGCGAAGTGGTGCGCGCATCGCATAACACAAGGGGCATAATGAATACCCGGTGCGACAATCTGTTTGTCGAATTCGAGTTTTCTCTGGGCGATGGTGACTCATTGCGTATATACCGCGTTATGCGGCAATACTCTCGCGAACGCGATAAGAATGAACGCGAAGGCTGTGATACGCTTAAGGTAAAAAAGTGCAGCCTGCGCTGCATAGACGGCGAAAACGAAACTGTTCTCAGTGCGGAAAAATCGTCGGATGTAACTCAAAAAGTGCAAAACCTGCTTGGACTCACCATGGATGATTTTGTACACTCCGTGGTACTACCGCAGGGACAGTTTGCCGAATTTCTGAATATGAAGGGCAAGGACAGACGCGACATGCTGGAGCGCTTGTTCCATTTGGAAGCGTTTGGCAAGCAACTTGTCGATAGAGTGCATGAGCGTGAGCAAAATGTAGCTCTGCAGGCGGGCAAGGTCGATGCTGCGCTTAAAGAACTGGGCGATGTAAGCGAGCAAGCGCTCAAAGAAGCACGCGTGCGCCGCGAGCTTGATAAGGAAGAGCTTGCAAAGGTTGAACGCGACTCGGAAGCCGCCGATCGCGAGGCTGAGGGGCTGAAGGCACTTTACGAGCGCATACAGGAGCGCAAACAGTGGCAGGTCAGGAAGATGGAGCATGACGCAGCACGTAGCCGTATTTCTATATTGAGTGCGGAACTTAATGCGGCCAAACGCGCTCAGATGGTGCTACCACTTTCCACACAGCTGAATGAACTGGACAATGATTTGACAGTGCAGCGCAGAGAAAAGCACGACAGCGAGCGTGCATACGAAAATGCTCGCGATTACAACGAAAAAGTGAACGCCGAGGCGGATAACCGCAAGCCACAGCTCACGCAGCAAAAGCAGGAACTGCAAAAGAGAATAGGTGCACTTGAGACACTTATGCCGCGACAAGCGGAAATTGACCGCATGAATGCGGATAACTTAAATGTGCAAAGGCAGCTTGACGATATTAAGCAACGCGACGAGGATAACGAGCGAGCACTTTCCGAAAAACAGGCGGCAATGAAAAAGGGAGAAGAGTATGTCGCCCAGCAGGAAAAGCTGGCGGAAGAATGTGCTGCTCTGGACATGGATAAGCTCAGCCGCGGCGCACAACTGGAACGCGACATGGAGGATCGCCAAACGCGATATGCGGATGCGCTCTCAAAGCTCAATGCTTGCACAGAAGCACTTAATAAGACCACTAGCGAGTTGGAAGCGGCAAAGCAGCGCGAACAAGAAGGCTTGAAAGAGCTAAACGATGCAAAACGGGCGGCAGCACAAGCCGAGGATGATTACGTTGCTGCATGCACGCAGCATGCGGCTGCAGGTCTTGCGGTGGGCTTAGCCGATGGTCAGCCGTGCCCGGTTTGCGGCTCGGTGCATCACCCTGCGCTTGCACATGATGATACCGAGATCATTGACGAGCGCGAAACCAAGCGCAAAATTCGTGATGACAAGCACAAAGAGTATTCCGATATATTGCGGAAAGTCGTTAGTCTGGCTCAAACATGTGAAACTCAAGAGCAGAATCAATCTGATTTGCAAAAGCAGGTAGTAGATCTGCGCACCGAGCTAAGTGACCTAACTGCTCAATGGGAAACTCTGTGCCGCGAAACCGGCATATCGTCTATGCGAAATGCGTATGCCGCTGCTCTAGAAAAGCAAGGCAATGCCGCAAATGTAAACAAGCAGCTCATGAAGGCGCATGAGAAGCTGGCATCGTATCGCCGTCAGGTCAGTGGACATGAGATGGAGCGGCTTAAACTGCGTACAGAAGCAGGTAGGCTAAACGATGTACTAAAAGAAAACCAGCGTGCAGCCAGCGGTTGGGCAGGAGAGCTTAAACGACTGGAAATACCGGTTGGCGCCGACATAACAACGGCACTTGAAGATTGCCGAAAGCAGCTTGACCATATAGACCATACGCTTGAAAAGATTGATGCCGCAATCAAGGATGCCGGACGCCGACTGGATGATTCGCGCCGCAAGGCGGATGAACAGCGGGCAAAGCTGGAAGAGATGCAGCGCCAGCGCGATATAAAGAGCGAACAGCTCCAAAAGCAGCTTGTAATAAGCAAGTTCGAATCGGTGCAAAGCGCGCAACAGGCATTTAGAAACGACGGCAGGATATCCGAGCTTGAGCGTATACTTAAGGAAGACGAGAACGAACAGCTGTTGATAGAAACGAACATGAAACGTCTTGCCGAGAGTAACGATGAACGCGAGATAACCGATGCCGAAATGAGTGCCGCAAAGACTAAGGCAGAAGGTCTGCGTGCCCGTATAAAGGAGCTTACTGCATCACTTGGCGCACTGGAAACGCGCATAAACGATATGGATGAGCGGCTCAAACGTCGCAACGAGCTTGAAATCCAGTCTAAAAAGCTGCGCCGTGAGCTCGATAGTGTAACCGATCTAAAGCAGGTATTGCGCGGCAATGCCCTCGTTGAGTATGTTGCTAACCAGTATCTAGAGGACATAACTCGCATGGCGGGTGAGCGACTTTTGTTCCTGACCGGCAAGCGATACAATCTGGAACTGGGCGGTGATGGCTTCATCGTGCGCGATATGGATAAGGGTGGTGCAGCCCGTGCTACATCAACGCTATCCGGTGGTGAGACATTCTTGGTTTCGCTGGCACTGGCACTTTCACTGTCAATGCATATCAACCTGCGCGGAAGACCCTTGGGCTTCTTCTTCCTCGACGAAGGCTTTGGCACGCTGGACGAAAAGCTACTGGGTACGGTTATGGAAGCACTTACAATGCTTGCACGCGATAACTTTTCAATCGGCGTAATAAGCCATGTAAATGCGCTCAAGGAACGTATACCCGCTCAGTTGATAGTTACATCAGATTCCGATGGTTCAAAGGCGCATGTGGAGTTTAATTGATGGGAGAATATGCTATGAATGCGGATATTATAAATGAAGCAGAGCAGGCAACGCGCGATAAAAGTCTGCTCGATAAAAACTCTATATACGTACGCCCGGCACAGATAAGCGACTTGGACGATGTGGAAGGCGTATATGCTTCCGCACGCAAGTATATGGCTGATAACGGAAACCCTAACCAGTGGGGAACGAGCTATCCGTCGCGTGAACTTTTGGAATCCGATATTTCAAAAAAACAACTGTATGTGTGCTACAGTAGCAACGAACACATATGTGGCGTGTTTGTGCTCGCTTTAGGTGATGATCCGACATATGCGAAAATATATGACGGCGAATGGCTGAGCGATGAACCGTATGCCACTATACATCGCATAGCCAGTGACGGCACCGAAAGGGGCATACTCGATGCATGCCTAAAGCTGGCTCAGAGCACATGCAAACAACTGCGCGCGGATACGCATGCGGATAATCTGATAATGCAGCATGCACTTGAAAAGCATGGATTCGTGCATTGTGGCACGATTTATGTTGCTGACGGCACGCCAAGACGCGCATATCAGCGAATATGACCGAAAGTCAAATTGCGAGGTGTGACAATGCCATCCGCTGAAGAAAAATTGACTGGCGGTCGAATTACTGTAGATGTTACGAAAATAGGTCAAACAGTGCATCGCAGCCGCACTGCAAATTCGGATTTCGTCAAAAGAGTGCTTGAGCACCTACGTCAAAAAGGCGCGGACTTCGCACCACACTGGCTGGGCATGGACGACGTTGGGCGCGACGTATTTACGTTTATACCGGGTGAGGTGCCGGATAATTTGGGTGACTTCACCGATGAGCAATGCGCGGCGGCTGCGAAAATGATATCGCGTATGCATGCCTTACTTAAAGACATGCCCGAATGCAAAGACAACTTGACAGTCTGCCATAGGGATCTCTCGCCATGCAATTTCGTATTTCAACATGGAATGCCGATGGGCATTATCGATTGGGATGCTGCGGCTATACAAGAGCCGATTTACGATATTGCATATGCTATATGGATGTGGTTGGACATAGGCAATGATGAGCTGAACCCATATGACGTTGCACGGCGCATGAGGCTAATGAGAGATGAGTATGGCGCGTATTCGATCGATGAAATATACGATGCGATGCTTTGCGAAATGGCCCGAGTCGGTAGCAGCATATTCCCGACACCGGAGCAAACCCGCGCAACAAACGAGTGGACGCAAAAGTGCGCAAGTTGGTGTCGCAAAAATCGATTGGTACTCTTACAACACTAAGCGATATTTGATTGGCAAATTAACCCGTTAGTACTTGACACGGCAAAGTCAAATGGTATAATGGTTTCGTTATATCTGACGTTGAACGGGAGTATTAGGCGTTAAGGCATGGCAAAGAGAGCCGTCGGGTGGTGCAAGGCGGTGCATGCGACGTTCGAACTCGCCCGGGAGTCATCCGCAAATGCGGCGCAGGTCTGCGTTATAGACAATAGAGTGGGCGCATTGCGTCAACAAGAGTGGTACCGCGAAAGGCGTTTTAAAGCTTTCCGTCTCTTAGAGAAGAGATGGAAGGCTTTTATTTTGCCATACTAAGCATGATACGTCAAAGGAGGACGCCGGTATGCAAAAGCAATATAACCCTGCCGAAATCGAAAAGAAGTGGCAGCAAATTTGGGACGAAACAGGTGCATTCAAGGCCACCGATGATTTTGATAAGCCGAAGTTCTATCCGCTTATCGAGTTCCCGTATCCTTCGGGCGCAGGCCTGCATGTGGGCCATCCGCGCTCCAATACCGCAATGGACATAATTGCGCGCATGCGCCGCATGCAGGGCTATAATGTTCTTTTCCCCATAGGCTGGGATGCGTTCGGTCTGCCCACCGAGAACTTTGCGATAAAGATGCATGAGCAGCCGGCCAAGATCACCAAGCGCAATATAGACCGCTTCCGTAGCCAGCTGAAAATGCTGGGCTTCTCGTTCGACTATTCGCGTGAGGTCAATACCACCGATCCCAGCTATTACAAGTGGACTCAGTGGATATTCCTGAAGCTGTATAAGGCCGGACTTGCTTATAAGACCGAAATGCCCATCAACTGGTGCACAAGCTGCAAGTGCGGACTCGCCAACGAGGAAGTAGTAAACGGCGTATGTGAGCGTTGCGGCAGTGAAGTAGTGCGCAAGGTCAAGAGCCAGTGGATGCTACGCATAACCGACTATGCTCAGAAGCTGTTGGACGGTCTTGACACCGTGGACTTCATCGAGCGTGTAAAGACCCAGCAACGCAACTGGATCGGTCGCTCCGAGGGTGCAGAAGTTGATTTCAGCCTTGCCGACGGAAAGCACACCGTGCGTGTGTATACCACGCGTCCCGATACTCTGTTCGGTGCTACATACATGGTGCTGTCGCCCGAACATAAGCTGGTTGACGAGCTCAAGAGCACTATAACCAACTGGGATGCTGTACAGAGCTACCGCGATGCAGCCGCGCGCAAGAGCGATTTTGAGCGCACCGAACTCAACAAGGACAAGACCGGCGTCCCGCTTGAAGGTATTAAGGCCATAAATCCGCTGACCGGCACCGAGATACCGGTATGGATAAGCGACTATGTACTGGCAAGCTACGGCACCGGTGCAATAATGGCTGTGCCTGCGCATGATGAGCGCGACTGGGCATTTGCCAAGAAGTTCAATCTGCCCATAATCGAGGTCGTTGCGGGCGGCGATGTGCAGAACGAAGCCTTCACAGATATAGCGACCGGTACCATGGTCAATTCCGGTTTCCTGAACGGCTTGAGCGTTGCCGACGCCAAGAAGAAAGTTATAGAGTACATCGAGGAGCATAAGCTGGGCGAAAAGAAGGTCAACTTCAAGCTCCGCGACTGGGTATTCTCGCGCCAGCGCTATTGGGGTGAGCCTATCCCCATGGTTCATTGCGATAAGTGCGGTTGGGTTCCCGTACCCGAAGATCAGCTGCCTATAAAGCTGCCCGAAGTAGAGCACTACGAGCCCACCGATACCGGCGAGAGCCCGCTGAGCGTAATCGACTCCTGGGTAAACACCACTTGCCCGCATTGCGGCGGTCCTGCCAAGCGCGAAACCGATACAATGCCGCAGTGGGCCGGCTCCAGCTGGTACTTCCTGCGCTATATCGATCCGCACAATGATAAGTGCCTGGCAGATCCGGAAAAGCTCAAGTACTGGTTGCCTATAGACTGGTATAACGGCGGTATGGAGCATACCACATTGCACCTACTCTATTCGCGCTTCTGGCATCGCTTCCTGTACGATATCGGCGTAGTACCCACCGCAGAGCCTTACGCCAAGCGTACGTCTCACGGCATGATACTGGGTGAGGACGGCGAAAAGATGTCCAAGTCCCGCGGCAATGTCATCAACCCCGACGAGATAGTCGAAAAGATGGGCGCAGATGCATTCCGCCTGTACGAGATGTTCATGGGCGCATTTGACCAGGCAATACCGTGGTCCACCGATGGCGCTTACGGCTGCCGCAGGTTCCTTGACCGCGTATGGCGACTGCAGGACATGCTGACCGAGGGCGGCGAGTCCAAGGATATGCGTCAGATGCTGCATCAGACCATCAAGAAGGTCAGCGAGGACTACGAGAAGATGAAGTTCAACACCGCCATCGCGCAGATGATGACGCTGGTGAATGCCTTCTTCCAGAAGGGTCAGATAACCACTGAGGAGCTTAAGATCCTGCTCAAGCTGCTCAATCCCGTGGCTCCGCACATCACCGAGGAGATGTGGCAGCAGTGCGGCTTCGGCGATCCGCTGCACCATCAGTCCTGGCCGACATACGATCCCGATGCTCTTGTGGCAGCCGAGGTCGAAATCGCAGTGCAGATCAAGGGCAAGCTGCGCGGTCGCATAATGGTTCCCACCGATCTGGGCAAGGACAATGCTGAAGAGTATCTTAAGAGCAATGATGCCTTCAAGGCGATTGTGGGCGATGGCGAAATTAAGAAGCTCATATTCGTGCCCGGCAGACTGGTTAACGTGATAATGTAATACGTGTAAGTAGCCTAAATCGGACGGCAGGTGTGCAACCTTCCGTCCGATTCTTTATAGAAAAATACCCGCTTCGCCGAATATGGTAAAGCGGGTATTGCTATGTAAGCCTCTTACTTTATCTTTTCAAACACCGCAACGGTGCGCGAGGGAGTGTATACTTCAAAGCCTATGCCCTGACCGAATGCGGGTTTAGCTCCATATACGTACTGCTCATCTATGCGTCCCTGACCGCCGTATTCGGCTCGGTCACTGGAGAATACGCACTTAAACTGACCGGCTTCACGCGTCGGCAGGAAGAAGCTTGGGTAGGAGCTGATAGGCGAGAAGTTAAATAGGTAGATGAACTTATCCTTACGGTAGGCGAGCAGCTTGCGCTGTTCATCGACCCATATGTTCTCGTTGTCGCCGCCGATTTGCTCGTTCTCCTTGGCAAACGCTATCATGTCGTTGTCAAAGCGAAGCAGCTGAGAATACTTGAGCATACCGTTGTCCGCTAGACTCCACTGCCTGCGCGCATACTGATGCGACCAGCCATTGCCTTCGCGGGGGAAGTCAATCCATTCGGGATGTCCGAACTCATTGCCCATGAAGTTTAAGTAACCGTCGCCGCTCAGCGTGAGCGTTATAAAGCGTATCATTTTATGCAGTGCTATGGCGCGGTCAATCACCGGATTGTGTATGGCGTTATCCATATCGGTGTACATCGCCGCATCGGCCATGCGGAATATGAGCGTCTTGTCGCCCACAAGCGCCTGATCATGGCTTTCGCAGTAAGAAATCTGCTTTTCAAGCGCGCGATGGCGGGTCAATTCGTAGTATATGTTACCCATATCCCAGTATTCGTCGCGCACATCCTTGGTCAGCTTTATCCACATGTCGGGCACGCCCATGTTCAGCCTATAGTCAAATCCGAATCCACCTGTACCCAGTGTCATAGCCATGCCGGGCATGCCACTCATATCCTCGGCAATGGTCACTGCATTGCGGTGGACAGAATGAACCAGCTCATTTGCAAGCATCAGATACACCTGTGCATCTATATTGCAATTGAGCGAGAAGTACTTATCGTAATTGTCATAGGACTGACCCAAGCCGTGATCCCAATACAGCATGGAGGTAACGCCATCAAAGCGGAAGCCGTCAAAGCGGAATTCATCCATCCAGTACTTGAGATTGCTCAGCAGCAGTCTCAGTGTCTCATCGTGCGAATAGTCGTACAGTCGAGTACCCCATGCGCTGTGCCAGCCGCGCTCACCGGGCAAGAAATAGCTGCCTCCGTTGGGATCGCAGCCCGCCAAGCCTTCGGATGTGTTAGGTGCAGCGTGCGAATGTACTACGTCTATCAGCACTATCAGTCCCATTGAATGTGCGGTATCAATCAGGTGCTTAAGTGCCTCCGGTTCACCGAACCAGTTGCTGGCGGCGAAAAGATTGCTCACCTGATAACCAAACGACCCGTAATAGGGGTGCTGCATTATTGCCATAAGTTGTATGGCATTGTACCCATCGGCCTTTATGCGCGGCAGTATGTTCTCCTCGAACTCCTCATACGTGCCCACGCCTTGGCGCTCCTGTGCCATGCCGATATGCGCCTCGTATATAAGCAGGTCGGGAACCTTGGGCGTAGTATAGTGCTTACTGCGCCACTTATACGGTACATCCCATACGACACCGGCAAACGTGTTGTCGGGATTCTGCACGACCTTGTTTATGTAGGCGGGTATTATGTCACTCACATGACCATCCGAAAAGCGTACATGCAGCTTTATCTGCTGTCCGTTTTCCAACGCGTCATCGGGCAGTATTACTTCCCATGTACCATCGCCCAGCGCCGTCAGCGGATGCGTATGTATGTCCCAACCGTTGAATTCGCCTATCAGCGATACGGATTGTGCGTCTGATAGCCATTCGCGCACGACCCACATGCCGCATTCGTGATGCACGCCGAAATACTTGTATTTATCGGCGAAATCCTTTAAGCTGCCCTTTGCGGTAAGCCGCTCCTTGCAATCGATATACCGCTTCATGCGAAGCTCGATATCGTGGCTGTATGGTTTCAGCCATTGATCCGAGGAAATTAGTTTTTTAGCAAGAGCCTTTTCCTTGGCAAGCTTTGCCATTGAACATCACCCCTTGTATATATCATAACTAATTTCGCGGCATTTGTAAATGCTTTTTGCGGCTTTTTTGGGAAAATGCCGTGTAAATGCGCGCGTTTTGCCGGAAAAATACGTGCAACATGTCAAAATTACTTGAATTACGTCTATTACAAACGATTTTGTAATTGAAATAGAGCGCGGTATGTGGTATAATCTAGTCAAAATCTTCCCCATGAGGTGAATTAAAATGGATGAGAATCTGGTTGTCAAAGGTTACGAATATGCCAAAGAAGTATATGCCTCCCGCGGCATAGATGTCGATAAGGCTATCGATGCCATGAAGGGCATACCGATATCCATGAACTGCTGGCAGGGCGATGACGTATTGGGCTTTGACGGTGACGATGCGCTGTCGGGCGGTATCGCCGCTACCGGCAACTATCCGGGTCGCGCACGCACTGCCGATGAGCTGCGCGCCGATGCCGATATGGCTATGAGCATGATACCCGGCGAAAAGAAGTTCAATCTGCACGCAAGCTATGCCAATCTAAACGGCCGCAAGATAGAGCGCAGCGAATATACCGCCGATCTGTTTAAGGATTGGATGGACTGGGCTGCCGAGCGCAAGATGGGTCTGGACTTCAACCCGACCTATTTCTCTCATCCCATGGTAAAGGATGGCTTCACGCTGTCCAGCCCGGATAAGGCTGTGCGCGATTACTGGATAGAGCACGGCAAGCGTTGCCGCGAGATAGGCGAGGTCTTCTATAAGACCCTGGGCAAGGAGAGCGTAATCAACTACTGGATGCCCGACGGCTATAAGGATACTCCCGCCGATATGGCAAGCCCGCGCGCACGCATGATAGAGTCGCTGGATGCCATATTCGCAAGCGGCAATATCGAGGGCGTTAAGGAAGCCGTTGAGTCCAAGGTATTCGGTCTGGGCGTAGAGAGCTACACCGTTGGCAGCCATGAGCTGATGATGGGCTATGCGATAACCCGCGGCAAGCTGTACTGCCTGGATGCCGGTCACTTCCATCCCACCGAGGTTATTTCCAACAAGATCTCTTCCGTCATGCAGTATTGCCCCGAGCTGCTGCTGCACGTAAGCCGTCCTGTACGCTGGGACAGCGACCACGTAGTCACCATGGATGATGAGCTTCTGGCCATCATGCAGCAGATTGTACGCGGCGATTATACCAAGCGCGTAAAGATCGCTCTGGACTTCTTCGATGCGTCCATCAACCGTCTGGCTGCGTGGATAATCGGCACGCGCAATGCCCGCAAGGCTCTTCTGCGCGCAAACCTGGAGAACTTTGCCGAGCTTAAGCAGTTGGAGCTGGATAACGATCTGACCGCGCGTCTGGCCCTTATGGAAGAGGACAAGAGCCTGCCCTTCGGTGCCATCTGGGATTACTACTGCCTTAAGGAAGGCGTACCGGTTGGCGATGACTGGCTCAAGCAGGTTCGCGATTACGAAAAGAAGGTTATGCTGGCTCGCTGATAGAGCATGCATATGGGCGCCGCAGATTTACGGCGCCTTTTATGATTTTTCGGAGGAACAAAAATGGCTGAACTGATAGATCATAAGGTTATCGATACTCCCACGCTGTGGGCTGTGGGTGCGCAGGTTCATGTGCTCAATCAGGGCGATAATCCGCTACCCGCAGAGTGGCAAAAGCAGTCCGAAAGCGGCTTGTTTAATAAGCTCCTCGCGCTTGACGGACTGTATTCTCAGGACGACTTCGTTGGTATAATACATTCGTGGCCGGGCGACATGAGCTGCTTTGAATACCTGATGGGCATGCTGTATACCCAAAAGCCCGACAGCATACCCGAGGGCTGCACGGTATACGAAATACCTGCCGGCAGTCTACTATGCGGCTATGTGCGCGGCATTGACCCGTCGTATGTAGTGGCGCAAGCGCACGATCTGGTAATGGCGCGCGCCGACCGCTCGGGATATGCGTTCGATATGAATAGGCTCTTTTTGATGGAAGGCTATAATCGCGTTCGCTTTACTCAGCCCGATGATCAGGGCAGGATAGTGTTCGACTACTATATTCCGGTCAAAAAGAAAGCGCGCAAATAAAAAACGGCAGGGCTTGCGGCGATTGCTATGCAAGCCCTGCTTTTTTATGCCCTTTAGTCCTTATCGCGATAGAAGCAGCATCCGCCGATGAACTCGCGCAGTATCGAGTTGACCGGAATCTCGTCCTCGACGTTCGCGCCTACGAAGTAGCTCAGGAAGTCCAGCAGCCTTTGCGCCTTTGTATAGTGCGGACTGTCAGGCTTGACTTCGCTTAGCAGCGGCGCGGCATACCCCTTGAGTATCGCCAACTCGTACATCAGTGACGAGTTAAACATTACATCCGCGTGCTCCTGAAAGCGGAATATGTTCTTTTCCTCGCCGCTCACCACGCTGGGCCACATGTCGAATGTGCGCTCGACCGAGCTGGCGCGGAATCGATAATCGCGCACCATGCGCCTTATGAGTCGCGCATCGGTCGTGCGTATGCGGTTGTGGTCGTCCAGATTGAGCTGCGTCAGCGCGCTTATGTATACGCGGAACTTGGCGGCGTTGGCGATGTCGGGCGTCAACTCGTCGTTTAGTCCGTGTATGCCCTCGATTATGATGGGCTGCGAAGACGTTATGCGCGTTTCGTCCTCGGACTGCGTACGCTTTTTGGTGGTAAAGTCAAACTTCGATAGGTGTACCGGCTGTCCCTGCAAAAGCGTCACCAATTGATCGTTGAACAGTGGCACATCCAGCGCGCTTATAGACTCCAGATCGTACGATCCATCCGGCCCTGGCGTCATTTCATCGCGGCTCAGATAGTAATCGTCCAGCGATATCAGCAGGGGATTCAGCCCCAGCACGCGCAGCTCGATTGCCATGCGGTGGGTGAACGTGGTCTTACCCGATGAAGACGGCCCGGCAATTAGCATTACCCGCGCGCCGCTTTCGACAAATCGGTCGGCTATGTCGGCGATTGACCGCGCCTGAAGTGCCTCGTTCACGCGTATGAATTCGCGCAGCGATTTGCCAAGAACCATGCGGTTCAGGTCGGACACATTGCTGCAGCCGAGTATCTCGTCCCAACGCGCGGTCTCGGCCAGCGCGCGCGCCAGCTTGGGCTGATCCACATACTCGCGCGGCATGCTGAAATCTTTCTTGCTGGGCAGCATGAGCATTATGCCCGGCATGCAGAAGTTGAGCGCAAACACGGACACATATCCGGTCGAGGGCACCATCGCGCCATAGAAGTATTCGCGCAAACCTCCGCACTCGTATATGGGCAGTATGTCCTTATCACAGTAGCGCAAAAGCTCTTCCTTGTCGTGCCAGCCGCAGTCTTTGAAGTACTCCAGCGCCTCTTGACGTGTGACCTCGGCGCGCTTAAATGGCATGTCGGCGTTTACCAACTCGCGCATGCGCGTCTGTATGCGCCTGACCGCGGGCGTTGTTAGCAGCACATCATCGGGCAGAGTTATGTATATTCCGCCCGCCATGGAATTCTCAAACCGCACGCGCTTGCCGGGGTAGAGCTGATGCATTGCCAGCAGGAACACGAACCTCAGCGACCGTTCGTATACGCGTCGCCCTTCTTCATCGGATAGGTCAATCGATACCACAGTGTCGCCCTGCTGCGCACATTCGCTTAAGCCTCGTATAAGTCCGTTTGCGCGAACAGCCACCGCACTTTTTGCGCGCTGCGGATCGATTTGTTTAAGCGCATCCAGGTATGTCATGCCGCTTGAGCACGATACGTTTTTGTTGTCAATGGTTATCTCAAACATTTATTAAACACCTCCCACGGGATTGCAACCGGATAATTCATATTGCCATTATAACAAAGTCCCGCGCCGTTTGCAAGTACTGCACAAAAGATAGAGCGAAGCCAACTATATTGATATTTCACACCCATTCGTAAAATACGTGTGCATGGATTGCTATTAGCCTGCTCATGTGGTAGAATATGGGCGAAAAAATCAGGAGGGTGTGCCATGAAGAAAATTGACTTACAGTCAAGCCTTGTGTCCCTCAAGGATATCTACAACCTCAAGGACGATTATGCCAAGGGCAGACTCATAAGCCTGGGCAGCGCACTCATGACCGCGTTCTACAATGTATTCATCACCGGCATATTCTATACCGGCTTTTTGTCCATGTACGATATATCGATAACCGGCGTGGGCATTATATCGTTCATACCGTACATAGCAAGCTGCTTAAGCGTGTTTTCATCGATGGTGCTGGAGCGGTTTAAGCAGCGCAAAAAAGTATTGCTCATATCCAAGCTTGTTTTCTACGGTCTATACATAATCGCAACCACGCTCATGCCGCAGTTCGTAATCGATCCGCATGCGCGCCTTGTGTGGTTCATCGTGATAGTATTTGTGGCGCATGCCGAATACGCGCTGTTCAGTCCGGGCTTTACGCCGTGGTTCTACTGCTTCTATCCGCAGGATAACGAACGCCGCACGAGCTATATCGTGCTCAATCAGATTTTTTCTTCGATTATGTCCAGCGTTGTGCTTATTATCAGCGCACTGATCACCGATGCCGTTTCCGGATCGGAATATCAGAATCAGATTATACTGGGCTTTCGCTATTTCGCATTCGTACTGGTTATTATCGACGTCGCCATGCAGGCGTGCGCGCGCGAATTTCCGTATCCGGAAGGGGAGCATGTGCGCATAAAGCAGGTATTCACGCTGCCGTTCAAGTACCGTAAGTTCCTCTATTGCATGATACTCATGTTCGTATGGAACTACGTCAGCAATTTGAACAACGGTCTATGGAACTACCACCTGCTCAACCACATGAACTTTTCGTATACGCTTATAAACACCGTATCGGTGCTGTATACGATTATACTGATACTTACGTCCAACATGTGGAAGAAGCTGCTCGCGCGCTATTCGTGGATAAAGACGTTCGGCATTGCGGGGCTCATGTGGATGCCCACCGAAATTTGCTTCTTCTTCATGACAATCGACACCACATGGATGTACCTGCCGCTTTGCATAGTGCAGAACATAATCAGCGTGGGCTTCAACCTGTCATACGCCAACGTACTATATATGAATCTGCCCGAGGAA
>CAYTOU010000014.1:13194-20603 GCA_964439295.1 uncultured Oscillospiraceae bacterium | reverse complement strand
CCTTCGCCCGGCAACAAGGACGGCGGCATAACCACATTGGAAGACAAGTCACTGGGCTGCACGCAGAAAGGCGGTCATGCGCCGGTAAGCGATGTCATTGACTATGCGCAGCAGGTGCGCATGCCCGGACTAACGCTGCTAAGTGCGCCGGGCAACGACCTGGTCAGTGCAACCGCACTCGCTATGGCAGGTTGCCAGATGGTGCTGTTCACAACCGGACGCGGCACGCCGTTTACCTGTCCGGTGCCCACGGTCAAAATCGCCACCAATCCCTCGCTCAGCGCGCGCAAGAGCGGCTGGATAGACTTTAACGCCGGACGCATGCTGGAGGGAATGACATGCGATCAGCTGGCGGATGAGTTGTTAGACACGGTACTGAATGTGGCATCGGGAGAAAAGCACACGCATTCGGAGAAGCTGGACAAGTCCGATTTGGCTATATTCAAGACAGGCGTTACCGTGTAACCTTAGATCAATGCTTTGCGGGATGGTTTTATATGCCATCCCGTTTTTTGTCGTTCGGTCAATTTTATTTAATCGCGTTGGACAAGTATGGCGTTTAATCCTTGACCGTTATTCAATATTATTTCGTTGAGACCTGCTTCTTTCTGTCAAGTCACTTTGATTGCTTTTTCATGCGATTCTCATTCAAAAGCACATATGGGACAAAGCTATGCCACGCATATTTAACAATGTCCCTGTATACTATAACCAGTATGTTAATTAGGCAGGTATGTGCATGCAGACGAACAAGGCGAGCAAAGCAAAATGGAACTACATATTTATAGCTGTAACCGCCGCGGTTATGGTATGGCTGCTGAGCCAGATGCAGGACCCCGAGAGTGTATGGGATACACTGCGCGCTGCCGACCCGCGATACATGCTGGCGGCACTGGGGTGCATGTTAGCCTTCTGGGAGATTGAAGGGCTGCTGCTCAAGAGCGTTGCGAGCAGCTTCGGGCATAAGCTCAAGCATAATGCAAGCTTGCGCGTGAGTATGATCGGGCAACTGTTCAATAACCTCACTCCCTTTGCGAGCGGTGGTCAGCCCATACAGGCGTATGAGCTATCATACTATGGCGTAACGTACGGCGAAAGCAGCTGTATACTGATGGTCAAGTTCATAGTGTATCAGCTGGCTATAACGCTATACGCGCTCACGGTCACAATATGGCAGTTCGGTTTTTTCAGTGCGCGCATAAGCGGCTTTGGGCTTTTTATAGCCGCAGGTTTTCTTACCAATATATTTGCGTTGGGCGTAATGCTGTCGATAGGGCTTTTCCCCAAGGCTACGCGCAAGTGCTTAAACGGACTGATTAACCTGGCGACGCGCATACACATTATACGAAAGCCCGATAAGTGGCATACGCGGCTCAATACAGAGCTCGACATGTTCTACACCAACTTTCAGGTAATGCGCTCAAAGCCCCGGATCGTATTTGTGCCGCTGTTGCTGACGCTATTGCAACTTACGGTATACTATACCATCCCCTACCTTCTGTTCAGGGCGCTGAATATAGACGGTATAGACTGCATACAATCGTTCTGCGCCACGCTGTTCGTTGCCATGGTGACTTCGTTTGTGCCCGCGCCGGGCGCGTCGGGCGGCGCGGAAGGCAGTTTTTACTGGTTCCTATCGATATTTATCGACAACGGCGATTTGCTGCTGATGGTCACGGTACTGTGGCGCATATTCACGTTCTACCTGCCGATTGCGGTCGGAGGATGCTTCTACTTTGAGCAGAGGCGACTCAATAGGCGCATGTCTGCGGCGCCCGGCGGCGAAAGTGTTGATTCAAAAAGCTGAATACCGATTGTTCAAAGCGCAGCTGTTAGAGTTGCGCTTTATTTATATGAAGCCATAATCAGGAATTCCCCGCTCGAAATGCTAATTTTATGCACTTTCAGGCGCAAATATGCGTTTATTTGCATATTTATGCTTGACAATGCGCATGGGTGCGCGTATACTTGACAACATACCGGACTTGGAGGGTCATATATGAACATAAGCGAATTGCAAAAGGCCGTTTTGCAAAGCATTGATGAGCGCAAAGACGCGCTTACGGCGGCCGGCGATTCAATTTGGGATCACCCGCAAATCAACTTTCACGAAGACTATGCCGCAGACAAGCTATGCGCGATTCTTTCGGAAAACGGCTTCACCGTTGAGCGTCCGCTCGATGGCATGCCCACGGCATTCCGTGCCACGTACGGTAGCGGTAAGCCGGTGATAGCGTACCTGGGCGAATACGATGCTCTAAGCGCGCTCAGTCAGCAGGCCGGCTCTCTCACGAAATCCCCCATCGAAAGCGGCGCACCCGGTCACGGATGCGGACACAATCTGTTGGGTGTTGGTTCGTTGGGCGCAGCGCTTGCCGTCAAGGACGCAATCGCAGCGGGCATATTTTCGGGAACTGTCGTATACTTCGGCTGCCCTGCCGAAGAGACCGCCAGTGCAAAGGCTTTTCTGGCGCGCGACGGCTACTTTAATGGACTTGACGCCATACTCACGTGGCATCCGTGGGACTACACCGGCATATGGCCGGGTGGATCGCTTGCCAATGTGAAGCTGATATTCCGCTTTAAAGGACGCGCAGCGCACGCCGCGGGCAGTCCGCATTTGGGGCGCAGCGCATTGGATGCGTTGGAGCTGATGAACGTAGGCGTGCAGTTCCTGCGCGAGCACGTGCCCGAGGACACGCGCATGCACTACGCGATAACCGACGCGGGCGGCGCTTCGCCCAATGTCGTACAAGCTAAAGCCGAGGCGGTATATCTGATACGTTCGCCCAGGCTTTCCGACCTAGGCGACATAGTGGAGCGCGTGAAGGATTGCGCGCGCGGCGCAGCCATAATGACGGGCACTCAGGTTGACATTGAGTTTGTCAAGGGCTGCTCCAACATGAAGCCTAATTCTGTGCTTGGCGATGCGCTGATAGACAGCTGTACATCGATAGGCACGCCTACGTACACCGATGATGAATTGGCATTCGCCAAGGCGGTACAGGAGACAATCGCCGCGCCCGAGAACACGCTTGCGCGCATTACAAAGTGGTATGACGCAAAGACCCGCGCGGAAATAATGGCGCATCAGGGCGAAAGCATATACACATTCGTCGCGCCGCATGTACCCACCGATGACCCGATTATACAGGTTTCGACCGATGTGGGCGATGCGAGTTGGTGTGCGCCCGCCGCGCAGATTTCGACAGCAGCTTGGCCGGCAGGTACTCCGGCACACAGCTGGCAGGTAGTGACCTGCGGCAAGACATCGATTGCACACAAGGCAATGCTATACGCGGCAAGCGCGCTTGCGCTGACCGGCTGCAAGCTCATGACAGACAGCGATTTGCTTGCACGCGCCAAAGATGAATTTGATAAGAGCATAGCCGCTCACCCCTACGTCTGCCCCATTCCGGCGGACATTCAACCTGCGATATAATATAAACAGAAAGGCGGTTTTTGATATATGCCTAAGGATCAGATAGTCGACAACAGCGATACGCAATTTATCAATAAAGCGAATATTCTTATCGAGGCACTCCCCTACATACAGCGTCTGTGGGGCAAGACCATAGTAATTAAGTACGGCGGAAACGCGATGGTCAATCCCGAATTGACCCGCAAGATATTAGAAGATGTAACCCTGCTCAAGTACGTGGGCATTAATCCGATACTGGTACACGGCGGCGGACCCGAGATCAACGCCATGCTCAAGCGCGTGAATGTGCAGAGTGAGTTCCATAACGGTCTGCGCATAACCGACGATGCCACCATGGAGATCGTGCAGATGGTGCTGGCCGGCAAGCTCAACAAGAACATTGCCGCCGAGATAGGCACGCTGGGCGGCAAGGCAATCGGCCTGTGCGGTAAGGACTCCAACCTGATAATGGTAAGGAAAAAGCCGCCGCTGCCCGATGGAGTCGATCTGGGTCATGTAGGCGACATAATAAGCGTCAACACCAAATTGCTCAACACGCTGTGCGCCGACGAGTACATACCTGTCATATCCTCTGTCGGTTCTGACAAGGAAGGCAATAGCTACAACATAAATGCGGATACCGCCGCAGCCGCCATCGCAACCGCGCTGAAGGCGGAAAAGCTGATTTACCTGACCGACATAGACGGCGTAAGGCGCGTTGCCGAAGATCCGACCACGCTGTTCCCGCTGCTGACGGTTGAAAAGGCGCGTGCGCTTATCGAGGACGGCACGATTACCGGCGGCATGATACCCAAGGTACATTCCTGCATAGACGCCATCGAAAAGGGCGTAAGGCGCGTACATATTATCAACGGCACCATACCCCACCCGATCATACTTGAAATATTCACCGATCGCGGTATCGGCACGATGTTCGAGAAGGCTTAAGGAGGCAGCAGCATGAAGACTAAGGTTTACATAGACGGCAGTGAAGGCACGACCGGTCTGCGCATATTCGAGCGCATGGCGGGACGCGATGACATAGAGCTGATAACCATTGATTCCGCGCTGCGCAAGGATCCCGCGGCGCGTGCCGAGTGCATAAACGCATCCGACATCACCTTCCTGTGCCTGCCGGACGCCGCCGCGATAGAGGCCGTATCGCTAGTCGCCAACGACAACGTACGCATAATCGATGCGTCCACCGCGCACCGCACCGCCGAAGGCTGGGCATATGGCTTTGCCGAGCTTTCCCCCGCTCATCGCGCCACGATAGTGAATGGCAAGCGCATAGCCAATCCCGGATGCCACGCGACCGGCTTTATATCGCTGGTATATCCGCTTGTGCATGGCGGTCTGCTTTCCGCCGATGCCGCGCTGTCCTGCTTCTCGCTGACCGGCTACAGCGGCGGCGGTAAGAAGATGATCGCGCAGTACGAGCAGGAAGAAGGACGCGATGTCGCGCTTGACGCGCCGCGCCTTTATGGACTGACTCAGCAACACAAGCACCTAAAGGAAATGAAGGCGATTTGCGGACTGAGCAAGGCGCCGCTGTTCACGCCCATTGTTGCCGACTACTATGCGGGCATGCTGGTTAGCGTGCCGCTGACGGCCGAGATGCTGGGCGGTGCAACTCTTAGCAAGGTTCACGAGTGCTATGCCGATGCATACGCAGGTCAGAAGCTGGTAAAGGTATTGCCGCTTTCCGCGCAGGCCGATTGCGGCGGATTCCTCACTGCCAATGCTCTCAGCGGCCGCGACAGTCTGGAAATACTTGTCACCGGCAATGACGAGCGCATTACCGTATGCTCCAGATTTGACAATCTGGGCAAGGGCGCATCGGGTGCTGCCGTACAGTCGCTCAACCTGATGATGGGCTGCGACGAAACGACCGGTCTGATTGTGTAAGAGGTGAAAGCAATGAACCTTTCTGAAGTAAAGTCGCTTGACAGCAAGTATTTTCTGGGCGTATTCGGCGAGCGCCTGCCCGTATGCTTTGTGCGCGGTGAAGGCACTACGCTATACGATCAGGACGGCAAGGCATATACCGACATGTTCGCCGGCATAGCCGTAAACGCGCTGGGATACAATCACCCGGCGGTGACCAATGCCATAATTGCTCAGGCACAGAGCGGCATACTGCATACGTCCAACCTATACTATGTAGAGCCGCAGGCCGAGCTGGCCGCGCTGCTGTGCGAAAACACGTTTGCCGACCGCGTATTCTTCGGCAACTCCGGCGCGGAGGCAAACGAAGGCGCGATGAAGCTGGCGCGCAAGTACTTCTATGCGCAGGGTAGCAAGCGCTACAAGATAATATCGGCGAATCATTCCTTCCATGGACGCACGCTGGCGACCGTGGCGGCGACCGGTCACGACTACTATCAGGAGCCGTACCGTCCCCTGCTGCCGCACGGCGTATTCCAGGTGCCGTACAACGACATCGATGCGCTTAAGGCGGCGGTTGATGACGAGACCGCGGCGATACTGCTTGAGCCACTGCAGGGCGAAGGCGGCGTAACTCCCGCCGATCCCGAGTATCTGAAGGCTGTACGCGCGCTGTGTGACGAAAACGGTATACTGCTTATATTCGATGAAGTGCAGACCGGTGTACACCGCACGGGCTCACTATACTGCTATCAGCAATACGGCGTTGTGCCCGACATAATGACCAGTGCAAAGGGACTGGGCTGCGGCGTGGCGATAAGCGCGTTCATGGCGAGCGAGAAGGTCGCGTCCGCCATTGCCCCGGGCGATCACGGCTCGACATTCGGCGGCAACACGTTTGCATGCGCGGTATCGCTGTCGGTAATGCGCTACATGATTGCGAACGACTTTTCGGCGATTGCGCGCGAGAAGGGCGCATACCTGATGCAGGCGCTCAAGTCGATAAAGAGCGACAAGATCGTCGAGGTGCGCGGCATGGGTATGCTGATAGGTGTACAGCTGCAAAGCGAGACCACGGCGGCAAGCGTAATGCGCAAGCTACTCGAAAAGGGATATATCGCGGGCACGGCTGCGGGGAATGTACTGCGTCTGGCACCGCCGCTCATTATTGAGAAGGATAAGATGGATGGGTTTGTTGAAGCGCTGGATGAGGTGCTGAAGTAAGACTGGTTGATTGGAAAAATTGGGCAGCATGCGCGTGCGCATGCTGCCTGTTTTATCTACCTTTCCATCGCCCATAAATTAGTCGCTGCATACTCAACGTTATATGACTTACCCTTTGTTCCACAGTACAAGCACATTCCCTTGAGCTCTGTCCCATACTCCGTTACTTCATATTTAGGAAGTACCAAAGAGGCTGTTCCGACAAGCGACGTCCCGTCGCAAATTTGGGCAATGACAGTTCCATCAATGACCGCATCTACATCGTTAAATATAATCATTGGTGTCGCAAGTTTTGCTGAAGTCGTTACTGTGCATGTACCGTTAAGCCTCACAAGCTACCACTTATTTACCTTTAATAGCCTTACTTAGGCAGCTCATGCAGTACATTGCATCTTCGTCAATATACTTGCCACAGTTCATACACTTGTTCGAATGAGTGGCGCAGCAATTGGTATCGCCTGAAGACGCAATGTAATTATTGCATCCGGCATGTGCACACTTGGTTGTCGACGTACCGTATTTGTTGCTGAAAGAGCCGGAGCTCGAGCAACCTGTAAATACCACTGTGATCATCGCCATGATCAAGATGAACCGAACCGCTTTTTTCATGTCAATTCCTCCTATTAACTTGATCGCCTTAGGATACAAAATGATGTTGCCACATGAAATGAAATTATATAACTTCGAGAAGTATTATACCCCCCCCCGCATTTTGTCAACCTTTTTTCATATTTGTGGCGAAATTCAAACATTGGTTTGTCTTTCGGATTATGCGAATGTCAAATATATCTGCTCAAATTAAAAGCGGCGCATCCCCCAAAGGAAACGCGCCGCACTAAAGCCTACATCAACTATTTAATTACTCCGCCTTATCCTC
>CAYTOU010000014.1:0-13094 GCA_964439295.1 uncultured Oscillospiraceae bacterium | reverse complement strand
GAAACGCGCCGCACTAAAGCCTACATCAACTATTTAATTACTCCGCCTTATCCTCATGCGGCAAAGAAATCGTCACCGCGAAGCGACCGTCCGCATCCGGGCATATGGTGTATTCGTTTGCGCTGAAGCCGCCGGTCAGGAAGAAGATCGGGCGCGTCGTATAGCGACCGTGTACCTCTACTTGCGGCAGGCTGCCTATTATGGGCAGTACGAAGCGCGCATCGCCGCACTTGCGACCGTATACGCGACCGGATATGCCCACTTCATCGCCGGTCAAGCGGTACTCAAGCTTGACACATACCGGCGACTGCAGCGGCGACTGATCCAGCGTCACAAGCGTAGCGTGAACCTTTACGCTTATCTGCTGATTGTTGCCCGAGGTCGTAATGACCGCGCGGGTGTCGTAGCACTGCGAATAGCGCTTGCCGTCCACAATCATCTCGACGCGCGGCACTAGCGTGTCGTGGCGACTGCGCTTGAGCGAGAGCTGCTGATTATGCGGTTCGACCAGCCTATAGTCGACGACAGAACCGGCTATGATGGGTCCGGCTTGCTTATGCCAGAGCAGAGTCATTGTGCCGCCGGATGCGTGACCGGCCTGCAGGTCGCAATCGTATCCGGTAACGGTCGCGCGCATGTTGCCCACGGCGAGCTTATATGTATCCAGCTCGGGGAAATAGCGTATAGGCGTATAACCGTTGTCCTCGGGCAGTGCGGCGCGGGTGGTATACTGCTCTATGCCGGCATCCAGTGCGCAGGCGAGCGCGTTGGCGTGGGTGAATGTGTGATGAATGCATGCGGGTTCGCCGTTTTCGACATACTGAACACCGCCGTGCAACAGTCCGCCCTTAGAGCATTCTTTCATGAGCAGAGTATTGCGCAGTGCCGCCTCGGCAAATGCCGGATCGCGGTCGGCTAGCAACGCATAGCCGGACTGGCAACCATCCGAAGTGCGGCTGCCGAAGTACGTCCACTTGTTATTGCGCGTGCCGAAGGAGTTATCCCACGCGCCATCGGGCAGCATGAATGTGAGCTGCTTATGCAGTACATCGGTCAGCTTATCCAGTGCCGCGTCATCGCCCACCGTTATGGCGTATTTAACAAGCGACGGGATGGACTCTTCGACATTGTAGCCGATATCAATCGGGCGGCAGCCGCGCGCGGTCTGAGCATCGCGAGGCTTGCCCTCGCCGTACAGAAGACCGTTGGGCGTTATGCGCTCGAACGCGTACTCGGCCATATGGACGGCCTGAGCGGTGTAGGCCTCATTGTCGAAATACTTGCCCGCCATTGCCAGCGCGGCGGCATTTGTCGCGACGTAGTTTATGTTCTTAGGAGTATTCTCGTCGAACTCATGATAGAGCCATTCGATCATGCGGCTGAGCTTATCCTCCCACTGAGTGCGCGTGTCGGCATCCAATAGCGAGCCGTGATTAGAGAGCGCTTCACACAGTGCTATCGCCGCGAACACGGTTATACCGCGCCATTCGTGGTTAGAATCATTATACGCACTGCCGTCATCGCAAAGCAGATTGCGCGTATGCCAATCGGTCACGGCCTTTGCGGCTTCCAGGTACTTCTTATCGCCGGTGCGATCCGCCATGTACATAAGCGGATACACGGCGTCACAGCTACGCCCGTGCTCGCCCTTGCATGCGGGGCACATGAATGCGCCGTCAAATTCGGGACCCATGCCCTTGACCTGATGGGCAATAAGCTCGTCACACCATTGTTTGAGCAGGTCAAAATATACGCTTGACATTTCGGCATCTCCTTTTTTGTTTCGTATAAATTTATTTCAGATTAAATCCGTGTTTTGTAACCTACTCATATTATACTTGCTAAGAACGTCTTTGTCAAATGCTGAAGGCAATTAGGTTGTTTTAGGCAATGAAAAACGCCCGAGCATTGCCCGAGCGTTATGATGTATGCAATTTATGATGCAGCCGAAGATGAACTATTCGCCCGCCACGCTGAGCGAGGAGATCACCGTTGACGGCGCGCCGAAGCAGCTGCCGCCGGGCATGCCGAACCAGAGGTCATTGCCCAGCTCGACTACATCGCCCAGCATCTTAATGAAGTTGCCGGCGATTGTTATGCCCTTTACCGGACGAGAGAGCTTGCCGTTTTCGATAATAAAGCCGCGCGCGCCCAGTGAGAAATCGCCGCTGACGCCGTTTGCGCCCGAGTGCAGACCCATTACATCGGTAATGAGTATGCCCTCGCCCACACCTTTCAGCAGTTCGTCAAAGCTATGTTCGCCCGGCTTAATGAAGAAGTTGGACGGTGCAACGCTTGAGCCGCTGCAGTTACCCGTTGTGGTGACGCCCTGCTTATAAGCGGTCTTGAGGTTATGCAAAAGTGTCGTGAGCGTACCGTGATCCACGACTGTCTTTGTGTACGTGGCAACGCCTTCGGAGTCGAACGGCGCGGACGCCATGCCGCCGGGCAGAAGCGGGTCATCGATTATCGTGACTATATCGGCGGCGACTTTTTCGCCTTCGCGATCCTTGAAGAGCGAAAGACCATGCTGTGCCGCGTCGGCGCTGAACAGGTTGGAGAACTTTTCCAGCATATCGCTCATTACATCGCGGCGGAGAACCACCTTATACGTACCCGACGCGCAGGGCTTTGCACCCAGATTGGCGACGGTTTCATGCACTGCCTGCTCGGCAATCGCCTTTGTGTCAAGTACGGACTTATCGCGACCGAAGCGCACGCCGTATGTGTTGGCAGTATCGCCATCGGCTACTGCTATGGGAGCCACGACCGCGCCCATGATATTGCTCTTGAAGTGTACGTCCAGTCCCAGAGTGTTGACCAGGCGGGTTTCACCGCTCTGGCTTATGACCGTGCAGGTCTGGACGCGCTTTATGCGGTCATCGCACTTCAGCGTTTCCTTTTCCAGATTGAGCGCGGCGTCTATCTTTTCGCGAGCGGTGAGGTTTTCGACCTCGGTGCTGTACGCGTTGACATTGGCGTATTCCTTGCTACCTGCGAACAGGAATTCCTTATCGTCGTTATCGATGAGCTCGGCGGAAGTACGTGCGCTCTGCACAAGCCAGTCTATGGACTCCTCATCGAGCACGCGCGTGGACGCGCGACCCATATGACCGCCGTACAGTCCGCGCAGGCTGAGGCTGATGCCATTGGCGAGCGAATACTCGCTTATCTCGCCGTCATGCACCGAAATTTCCATGTTTTCGCCGTTTGAGTAGCAGCATTCGCAGGCTTCGAATCCCGCCGCCTTTGCCGCCTGAAAGAGCTTGCTTATATATTCATTCAGTTCCATGCTTGCCTCCTGTTAACGTCCGCCTACGGTCAGGCTGCTGACGCGTATCATCGGCTGACCTACGTTAGTGGGTATGGAGCCGCTTATGGAGCCGCACATGCCCTGCCCCATCTTCATATCGCGGCTCACGCGGTCTATCTTCATTATTATTTCCGAGCCCTTGCCCACAAGCGTTGCGCCGCGCACGGGTGTAGTTATCTTGCCGTCCTTAACAAGATATCCTTCCATTACGGCAAAGTTGAATTCGCCGGTGGACGGGTTGACCGATCCGCCGCCCATCTTGGCCGCGTATAGACCGTCGCCCATTGTCGCGATTATTTCATTGGGATCGTCATTGCCGGGCGCGATGAACGTATTGCGCATGCGCGAAGTCGGCGCAAAGGCATAACTCTGACGGCGCGCGGAGCCGGTAACCGGCATGTTCATACGGCGACCATTGAGCCTATCTATCATGTAGTTCTTGAGCACGCCGTTTTCGATAAGCGTAAGGCGTGTGGTGGGTGTGCCCTCGTCGTCTATATTAAGCGAGCCCCACTCGTTGGGCATAGTGCCATCATCTATTGCGGTGACGCAGTCGGCGGCTATCTTCTGACCCAGCTTACCGGCGAATTCGCTATTGCCACGCGCAACCGACGTGGCTTCCAGCGAATGCCCGCATGCCTCATGGAATATGACTCCGCCAAAGCCGCTGTCTATTACGACTGGCATAACGCCCGCAGGGCAAACCGGCGCACGCAGCATCTTGACCGCGGTTTCGGACGCGATAACGCCCATAGCGGCGGGATCTACGCGCGTATCAAACAGTTCAAAGCCCATCATGGCGCCCGGTCCTATGAAGCCGGTCTGGTTTTCGCCATTGCCGGATGCAATCGACTGCACCGCAAGGCGGGTGTATACGCGCCTATCCTGAGTGAACAAGCCGTCGCTATTGGCTATCACAACCGACTGGTCAACCTCGCGCAATGATGTCACTACCTGCGAAATGGCGGTGTCGTAGGACTTGGCACTGCGATACGCCTCCTGCAGCTTGCGCACCTTGCGCTGACCGCACACATCGCCGGGCAATTGCTTGATAGCGTGTATGTTGGTGGGTATGGCACGTGTGAGCTGTATTTGACGGCTGAGCGTTTCGCTGCCTATTGCAGCGGCCGCCTTGCGTGCGCACGCGATGAGTCCCTCCAGCGATGTGTCGTTGGTATGAGCGTACACGGCGTTGAGTCCCAGATATATGCGAATGCCCGCGCCGTGATCGCGCGAATTGAGCGCGTGCTCGACATTGCCGTTCATCACGGATATATTGCCGCGGATGGTGTCCTCCATGAATATTTCCGCAAAGTCACCGCCGGTGGTCAGTGCCTCTGCCAGCACGGCTTCGGCCGTAGATTTTTGCAGCATGTTGTTCCTCCTTACAGTGTCGCCGAGCTATATATCGGCGGCATACTTTTGTCTTATCAGCCTTTGCGCTTGTTATTCTTCTTATACATATCGGCCAGTTGTTCGCGATATTTGCGCAGCGCGCGTATGCGCTCCTCGCCGCCCAATTCGCCCGGCTCGTAATACGGCGTGCCCTTGGCATCATCGGGCATATACTTTTGCGGATACCAGTGTCCCGGGTATTCGTGCGGATATACGTACCCCGCCCCGCTGCCCAATCTATCCGCGCCCGCATAGTGTGTGTCGCGCAGATGCGTTGGAACAGCGGCGTAGTTGCCCTTTTCGGCGTCCTTCATTGCGCGGTCGATTGCCATTACCACAGAGTTGGACTTGGGGCTTTCGCAGACCGTGATTATCGCCTGTGCAATGGGCAGGCGCGCTTCGGGCATGCCCACGAATTCAAGCGCAGTCGCCGCCGCGGCGCATGTCAGCATAGCCTGACCGTTTGCAAGACCCACATCTTCGCTGGCATGGGCTATAAGTCGGCGCACTATAATGCGCGGATCCACGCCCGCATATGTCATGCGCGCAAACCACGAGAGCGCCGCATCAGAGTCACTACCGCGCAGTGATTTGCAAAACGCGCTGAGCATATCGTAGTAATAGCTCTCGTCCATGCGAATCATCGGGCGCTGTATGGACTCCTGCGCAACGTTTTCGTCTATGACTATGCGCCCCTGTCTATCAGGCGCGGTCGTAAGCACCGCAAGCTCCAATGCGCCCAGTGCCGAGCGCACATCGCCGCCCGCCACGAATGCAATATGCTGCGCCGCCTCGGGCTTAAGCACTACATCCAAATCGCCAAAACCGCGCTCCTTATCGCTTAGTGCGCGGTTCATCGCCTCGATGAGATCCTTTTCGCTGAGCGGTTCGAACGCGAATACGCGACACCTGCTGACTATAGCGGGGGTCATAGCAATCATGGGATTTTCGGTTGTTGAGCCGATAAAGCGTATTGTGCCCTTCTCCATTGCCGGAAGTATGGAGTCGGACTGCGCCTTACTCCATCTATGACATTCGTCAAGCAATAGGTATGTCGCCCTGCCGTACAGATCCAGGCGCTCCTGTGCGCGCTTTAGCACTTCGCGCACATCCGCCACACCGCTGGTCACCGCGTTCATCTTTTCAAACGCGGCGTTGGTTGTGCGGGCAATTATGGACGCGAGCGTGGTTTTACCCGTGCCCGGCGGACCGTAAAATATGCAACTGGTCAGCCTATCCGCCTCTATTGCGCGCCTGAGCAAGCGTCCCGGACCCACTATGTGGCTTTGACCCAAGAACTCATCCAGCGTGCGCGGGCGCATGCGATCGGCAAGCGGTGCATTGCGGCGCACAGGCTCGCTTTCGCCTGCACCGCTATGTGCCGCCATTGAAAAAAGATCCTCCATTTGTTTCTCCCACAGCAAAATCGTTTACCGCCATTATACACCCAATCGGTTAAAAGCGATAGTCATTGCTTTAGGTCGTTGCGTACCTGTTGCGGCGGTATGCCGAAGTACTTTTTAAACACGCGACTGAAATAGAACTGGCTGGAAAAGTTTAAGCCGGTGGCTATTTCGGATATGGACATGGTGCTGGTCTTAAGTAGCTCCATCGCGGCATTCATCTCGGTTTTGAGCATAAACGCCTTTGGCGAAAGTCCGGTTGTCGAATACGCGGCATCGCGAAAACTGCGTTCGGACATGCCGGCACGGCGCGCCATTTCAGATACCGTGAGCTTTTCAACGCGCCCGTTCTCGAGCAATGCGACTATGTTCTTTTGCTCCATTCGGTTCTGATCCACTATCGAGGCGCGAACCATCCAATCCGCAAGTCGCAGATTAAACAGCGCATTGGCAAATATGCATTCTCCCGCGTTGGCGCTTCCCAAATTCAAAAAGCAGCGTTCCAGATCCGCATGCTCCTGCTCGGTCGTATTAATAATGAAGAGTTCGTTTATATGCGGCAGTTCAAAGTTGTGCATCTGGAATTCATACCAGTAAAATTGCCAGCCGTCCTGCACCGCGCAATAGCTTTCTATGTCGCCAAGATGCAAAAACAGCAAACTTTCGGGCTTTACATCGAACACTTCGCCGCTAAACAGAGTAAGCTGACCTTCGCCTTTAAGCGTGCGCAGTGCCACATACAGCTGTTCCGACTCTTCGCGCTTACGAGTAACGCTATACGAACGATCCGCCTCGACACTCCATGCATTGTCCAAGTACGCAAGCGGTACTGTAAAGTTCAGTTCCCTTTTTGCCAATTGGTTGCGCACAGCGTCCACTCTCCCTTTATGCATTATGCAATTATATTAACATATTCTCGGCGATTTGTCTAATCCAAGCTGCCGTCCATACACCTTGACAGCCCAAATAATCCGCTATAGAATTGTGATTATTGAGTCAGGTAAGCGAGGTCATTTTATATGATTACGTACAGTAAAGAGAGCGAAGATGCGCACGATTGGTGTGTGCGATACGGCAAGTTGTTTTCACGCAATCAATGCAGTAAGCCGGGCGTCGCTACCGATATAGATAAGCATTTCACATGGTGCGGCGATGAGTACTACGCACCGGCGGTCTATTCTTGCGATAAAGGATTGGTTTTGGATCTGCTGAAATGCATACCTAAGGCGCGTATACAGGCCTTCATCGAAAAATATCACCTGGATTCAAGCAGCGATGAAAGCGACTTTGACCAGGAGACGCTTAGGCGCATCGATGAAGACAATCCGTTGAATATGGATTTTAGCGTTTCGATCATGCTGAACGGTCAAGCGATTGAGCCTGAGCAAAGTCAAAGTACGTGTTGGAATCCGGCGGTGAATAGTGCTTGCGAGGATTATACAATGCTTTGCGCAATCGAGCACTATGGGCTTGACAGGGACTGCGGATGGATACTTAGCCGCCTGTCTTTCCCATGGAGCAAAGTGCAAAATATAAAGTCGCTTTCCATTACATTGCATGCCAATGAAGCACGGATATCGGGACCCGAGCTGGGCATCTTATCTCCCGGTGCGATGTTTGAAATAAAGCATCCCGCAACGGGCATCACGCACACGCTCACCGTATCGGATGTCAAGGAAGAAAGCATCGACATGCACGCCGGTATGCCGCGCGATATGGTTTACCCCACAAACTGCGTCATGGTTACTTATACGCTGCAACCCGATATATCCGAGCATGAATTCCGCATATGCGACAGTGGCGAGGGCGACAGACCTATCGTCGCGGCTTCCGACAATGAAGACGACTGTTCCGCCGACATAGACATAATAGGCGGTGCGGACGGACCTACCGCTATATTTATTACGCATAAATTCGAGAAGTCCGAATATCACATCGCATATTCGGCATTGAGGTTTGAAAAGACCGACAAAGTTGAGTGGGATTCGGCATTCTACTTGAAGCTGAAAGCGGACATGGATGTAAAGCTGATATAGCCTAAAGTATTAATATTCGGCGTGTCAATCGATGTCACATAGCATTGATTGACACGCCATTTTGCCGGTGCTAAAATGTGAATACGATTTATTTTTCCGCGCTGTGCGGATTAAAATGAGAGCGGAGGCAGAGCAATGCTGCTATTTTATTTGAGACACGGCGACCCGACTTACGATCCCGACTGTCTGACTCCTCTGGGAAGAAGACAGGCTGAGGCTCTGGGCAAGCGACTCGCGCGCTATGGACTTGATCGCATATATGCATCCAGCTCCACGCGCGCGCAGCAAACCGCGCAGCCCACATGCGAAATGCTCAAGATGGACATGACCATACTGGACTGGGCAAACGAAAGTCACGCATGGGCACAGCTGGCGCTTGAAAGAGAAGACGGCAGCAGAGGTTGGGCCTTCCAGATAGATAAGTACATTCAAGCATTTGTAAGCAGCGATGTACGCGCAATGCGCGAAAAGTGGCCCGAGCATCCCGCATTTGCCGGCACCACATTGGGCGAAGGCATTGAACGCGTAAAGCGCGAAACATACGCATTTCTATCCGGATTTGGATACGACTACGACGAAGACGCGGGAGCATACCGCACGCAGGGCGGAAACGACGAGCGCATTGCGCTGTTTGCGCATCAGGGCTTTGGTTTAGCCTTCTTGAGCTGCGTAATGGGCATACCCTACCCCGAATTTTGCACTCACTTTGATATGGGGCATACGGGCATGACGGTAATCGAGTTTTCGTCAAAGCCCGGGCTTGCCGTACCGCGCATACTGCAATTGGCGAACGATTCGCATCTGTATGCCGACGGACTGCCCACCAACTACCACAACATACTGCGCTTTTGATGGCGCGTGAAAGGCTAATATAATGAAGATAGTAATACTGGACGCTTATGCCGCCAACCCCGGCGATCTGAGTTGGGACGCGTTAAAGGCTCTGGGCGACTTAACCATATATGACCGCACCGCGGTGTGCGATGTGGACGAGCACATGGCAGGTGCCGAAATAGTATTGACAAACAAGACACCCATCACTGCCGAGAACATTGCAAACGCAAAGGCACTGCGCTATATAGGCGTACTTGCCACCGGATACAACATAGTCGATATCGCGGCGGCGCGCGAAAAGGGCATACCTGTAACCAACATACCCGCATATTCCACCGACTCTGTAGGACAGCTGGTATTTGCGCTGCTGCTTGAGATATGCCATCATGTGGGACACCACAGCGCGGCGGTACATTCGGGACGCTGGTCATCCAATCCCGACTTTGCGTTCTGGGATTATCCGCTGATTGAACTGAGCGGCAAGACAATGGGCATTATAGGCTACGGACGCACAGGACATGCGGTTGCACGCATTGCGCGCGCATTCGGCATGAATGTAATCGCGACCGGTACGCATCACGCTTATCCCGAATTGGTTAGCATGGACGAGCTGCTCAAAAGCAGTGACGTCATATCGCTCAACTGCCCGCTTGTGCCGGAAACGCGCAATTTGATATGTAAGGATACAATCGCGCGCATGAAGGACGGCGTAATTATCATAAACACGTCGCGCGGTCCTGTCGTAAATGAAAAGGACTTGAGTGAGGCGCTCAAGAGTGGCAAGGTTTATGCCGCCGGCATAGATGTGGCATCGCAGGAGCCCATAAACAGCGATAGCCCGCTACTGGGGCTGGACAATTGCTTCATAACGCCGCACATTGCGTGGGCAACGTATGAAGCGCGTGTGCGCCTTATCGACATTGCGGCGGGCAATGTGCGCGCATTCATAAACGGCACGCCCGAAAACGTGGTTAACGCTTGACATTGTCGAGATAGTATAACACATATGGTAAAAGGGTGACGTTTTATTCGTCCGGCGTCGCGTATGCAGGAACGCACATGATACGCGGCGAATATTTTAGAAATACATTATTTCAGGGCGCACTGTGTGCCTGACGGAGGAAGCAATGGAGCCATACGGCGATAGCAATAGACACACCGATACAAGAGAAGACCGCACCAAGCGCGAGCTGGACATTTGGCGTTCCAGTGAAAAGCCCGCGTCCGGAGCACCCGTATACAAAGAGCTGCAGCAGCCCGCGCCGAAAAAGAAGCCGGAAAGCCAGCCGCAGGAGCAAAAGTCCGAGCCGGAAAGCGAAACCAAAAAGTCCGATTACGCCTACCGCAGTGCCGCGCGGCGCAAGCAGGCGCAAGCGTCACATTCGGACGTATCAAAGGCAGCGAAAAAGAAGGACGACCGCATCGTCACAATAGAGTTGCCGCCGTATATAAAGACTGCTCTATTGGCTATACTATGTATGGGCATGCTTGCGGGGCTTTTCTTTGGCATAAAGGATCTATTGCCGCGCATGGGAATAGATTTGTTCGGCTCGGCAAGCGGCACGAGTGACATTACATCGACCGTTGACCCCAACGCTACGCCCAAGCCCACGGTTGATCCCAACGCCACCCCCACCCCGACTGCCGACCCCAATGCAACACCCGACCCCAACGCTACGCCCGATCCGAATGCCACAGTCGATCCCGATGCTACGCCCGACCCCAACGCCACACCCGACCCGGATGCGCCCATAGTCACAACAGGTCAGGCAGAAGTTTATACCGAGGTTGTTGACGATCAGGAAGCACACGTAGTGCACTTCCATACCGATGACGGCAATATATTCATAAGTGCACTTAACGAATCGTACGCCGTTGTGGACGGCGAAGCGGTAATCACTATACCCGACTCCACATGGTTTGAAAGCGAACCCGCAAACGACGCCACTTATGACGTAGTGCTCACGCCCGTATTGACTACGCTTATGGGCGAAACGCGCGTGCTTGACGAAATAGCATACACGGTAAGCGTTCCGGCATCGCCGCTTGAAATAATCAAGCCCGAGGGCGGTTACGAAGAAGTGCTGATGTCGCTATACACGTTGCAAATGCGCGTGCTGCCCGGTTCGCAAGTGACTGTCAACGGCAATGATATGTCTGACTTTGTGGACAAGCGCGGATACCTAAGCGTCAATCAGACAATCGAGGCAATCGGCGACAATGTGGTGAACATTACCGTGCTCACTCCCTCGCACAAAGAGACACACACTCAGGTCACGATATACCGCCCGGTATTCGACATACCGCTGGAGCTGGATATCAATACGATAGACACGACCAGCAGCAGCAATGTCACGATAAGCGGTACATTTGAGCCCGGTGCGACGCTCACTATATCGCCGACACCGGTAAGCTCGCAGATAGACCATACGGCGGGTACATTTAAGTTCGATCTGAACCTGTCGCTGATTGGCGACAACACGATAACCATAACCGCATCGGAAAGCGGCAAGGAAGATTCGGTCATAACGCATACGATATACTACCTGCCCACCGAGGCCGAGTATTCGGCGAAGGCATGGAAGATGGACTACGATGCGCTATGCTCGTATTACAAGAGCTGGATAGGTCGCATATTCCTATGCCGCGGCACGGTAAAAGAGATTATACCCACGGCGACAGCGGAGCCCGATAGCGGCGAAACCACCGTGACCAACCAGCAATTGCTATTGGATGTCGGTGACGGCAAGGAGCAGATTGTCTATATAGAAAACTACTCCGACGTAAATGTCGAGGTTGGCAAGGAATACAAGATGTTTGCAGACGTAGCCGGCTTGCAGGATGGTTATCCATACCTGATTGCCCGCTATGTATACGAAGTTGATTAACCGGAGGAATGCAATATGATACCCACAAAGGAACAGGCGGAAAAGCTGCTTCATGAATACAACGAATCGGACGCGCTGATCAAGCACGCGCATGCGGTCGAAGGCGCAATGCGCCACTGGGCTGCGCTTAAGGGCGAGGACGTGGAATACTGGGGCGTCGTAGGCCTACTGCACGATCTGGACTACGAGAAGTATCCCGAGGAGCACTGCCACAAGTGCGTGGAAATACTCAAGGCAAACGATGTCGATGAGAGCATCATACACGCGATATGCTCGCACGGATACGGCATTTGCTGCGATGTCGAGCCCGAACGCTTCATGGAAAAGGTACTGTACACGATCGATGAGCTGACCGGACTTATTAACGCGTGCGCGATAATGCGCCCTTCCCACTCGGTAATGGACATGGAGCTGAAGAGCATAAAGAAAAAGTACAAGCAGCGCAGCTTTGCCGCCGGTGTAAACCGCGACATAATCGAGGACGGCTGCAAGCGTCTGGATATGCCGCTGGACGATGTCATAAGCGAAACGCTCGAAGGCATGCGCGAGGTCGCGGACATAATCGGCTTGGGCATGGCTCAGGAGTAAGTATCCGCCACATACAAAGAAGGAAGTTATTGCGACATGGCAAATGAGGTTACACTGCGCGTAGCCACAGTGGATGACGCCGCCGCGCTACTCGATATTTACGCGCCATACGTCACCGATACGGCAATCACGTTCGAGTACGATGTACCAGAGCTTGACGATTTTAAAGGGCGCATTGAGCACACGCTTAAAAAGTATCCGTACTTTGTTGCTGTATGCGCCGGTCAGATTGTCGGATATGCTTATGCGAGTCCATTCCATCCCCGCGCCGCATACGGCTGGTCGGCGGAGGCATCGATATATGTCAGGCGCGATATGAAGCGCATGGGACTTGGGCGCACGCTATATTCGGTACTTGAAGATGCGCTCAAGACGCAGGGCATACTGAATATAAACGCATGCATAGCCTGTCCGGAGATTGATGATGAATATCTGACCCGCAACAGCATCGGCTTTCATGAGCATATGGGATACCGCATGGTCGGCGAATTCCACAAGTGCGGATACAAGTTCGGCCGTTGGTACAACATGGTCTGGATGGAAAAAATGCTGGGCGAACATGTTAGTGGGCAGATGGCAGTTAAGAGGTTTGATGAGGTTAAGGCGCAATTGGGATATTAAAGAATAAAGCAAGCGG
>CAYTOU010000013.1:0-20737 GCA_964439295.1 uncultured Oscillospiraceae bacterium | reverse complement strand
GACTTGCCTGCGGGCGCAAAGCCGATTGCCAAAGATGCGGATACCGGCAGAGTGCTGGGCTTTACGGTGGGCAACTGCACTGTGCTTGGGCTTAAGTGGAGCATGCCCACATTTGCTCAGGCAGATATGCTTAAAAGTATCGTGCGCCTAAATGGCGCTAAGCCGGGTGAGAAACTGTCCAATCGCAGCCTCATGCATACGCTGTGGCATTTGGCCGATGGCGCACGCATGCTGTTTGTAATGAACCTGTTCTCAAGCCCGCAGTGCACAGATATACTTATGCCAAATGGAGAAAAGATGCACATGGCGCTTGACGCAATGCAGGTGCGCGCAGTGCATTTTAACTAAGCAGTACGCCGCACACGCGGCACCGAGAGGATAAAGCAATGGACGAAATGTCGAAATTCCTTATAGAGGCGGCGCACGTAAAGCCGTCCGTCAGGCAACTTAAGTGGTACGATAGAGAGTTCTATGCCTTTGTGCACTTTTCGCCCAATACGTATACGGGTCTTGAGTGGGGCACGGGTAAAGAGGACGAAAGCATATTCAACCCGACAGAACTTAACTGCGATCAGTGGGTCGCGGCGATTAAGTCCGCCGGCATGAAGGGCATGATACTGACCGCCAAGCACCACGACGGTTTTTGCCTGTGGCCCAGTAAGTACACCGAGCATTCGGTAAAGAACTGCCCGCTCAAAATCGACGTGGTCAAGCAGGCCAGCGATGCCTGCCGCAGGGGCGGTATAGCGTTCGGCTTCTACCTGTCGCCGTGGGATAGGAATAGCGCGCTCTACGGCACGGACGAGTATAACGACTACTATAAAAAGCAGCTCACCGAGCTACTGACCGGTTACGGCGATATATTCTGCGTATGGCTGGACGGCGCATGCGGCGAAGGTCCCAACGGTCGCAAGCAGGTGTACGACTTCCCGGGCATAATCGAACTGGTGCGCAAGTATCAGCCCGGCGCGGTCATATTCCAGGACGGCGGTCCGGATACGCGCTGGATAGGCAATGAGGCGGGCAAGCCGCGCGTAAGCGAGTGGGCGGTCGTGCCGCATGAATTGTGCAAGCTCACAGATAAGGCGCAGACCCAAGCGGGACCGTGGTATGTTCAGGGCGTGGATCAGCTTGACTATCTATACAACACGCAGGAGGACATGGGCAGCGAAAGCGTTATAGCAAGGTCGTGCGGGCTTAACTTTTGCGGGGCAGAGGTGGATATGTCCATACGTCCCGGCTGGTTCTATCACGCGGATGAGCAGCCGCATTCGCTCGACAGGTTGTTTGATACGTACTTAAGCTCGGTCGGGCATAACGCGTGCTTTAATCTCAATATACCGCCCATGCCAAACGGCAAGTTCGATCCGCGCGATGTACAGCGCCTTAAAGAGCTGGGCGAAAAACTGCATAGCGCGTTCGGAAAGAACCTGGCGCAGGGCATAAAGCCCGTCAGATGCGATAGACCCGCGGGCAATCAGTGCGAATTCACATTGGAGCTGGGTAAGCTTATCGATGTGCACTTCATAGAGCTGCGCGAGAACATCGCCGAAGGTCAGCGAGTAAGCGCCTATCGCATAATGCTGCGCGACAGCTACGGCATATGGCGCGACATGGCGGGCGGAGCAACGATAGGGCATAAGCAGATAGATAGACTCCCCGAAGGCACAAGCACCGACGCGGTAAAGGTACTCATCTGCGCCGCGCGCGATAGGGTGGATGACTTGGCGATAGCAGTGTATTGACGGCGCGCGGGCGCGCGCGCCAGCCGTTAGCTGTTAGCGGTTAGCGGTTAGCTTGAGTTAGAGTGCAGAGCAACTTTGCACTCTAACTCGATTTTGCGTTAATAAGGTACGCAAAGCATGAAACGGGCAAGAGAATATTAGGTGTGAAAAGCAGCTTGCACACTAATTCAAAGCTAACGGCTAACGGCTAACGGCTAACAGCTAACAGCTCCCCCACGCAAATATTCAATACAAGTTAAATTGACGGCACAAAACATAGCCGCTGGGCAAACAGGGCGCTTACATTGACACACATAAACAAAATATCACTTTTAAAGATCTGCAAAATAGTATATAATGATGGGCAGAATGACGAAGGCGGGGTGGTAGTGTGCCGGATGATGAGCTGCTTATAAAGCGTGCATGCAAGGGCGATGAGCGCGCGTTTGAGGAACTCATGCAGGCGCATGAGGGGCGCATATACGCGATAGCACTGCGTATGATGGGTAACCGCGATGACGCATTGGACTGCGCGCAGGACGCAATGGTGCGTATATACCGCGCAATGGGCGCGTTTAAGGGGCAGTCGGCGCTGACCACATGGATATACCGTATAACAATGAATACCTGCTTGGACGAATTGCGCAAGAGAAAGACGCGCCGAGCGACGTCGCTGGATACATTGGTCGAAAGCGGCTGGTCGCCCACCGATAACGGCGATACGCCCGAGGAGCACGGCTTGCGCGTTGAAAAGCAAAACGCGCTGAACGAGGCGATACAGTCCTTGCCCGATGATATGCGCGCCGCGATAATACTGCGCGATGTCAAGGGCTATTCGTATGAAGAGATAGCAACCACATTGGATGCAAATGTGGGCACAATAAAGTCAAGAATAAGTCGGGGCCGCGAAAAACTAAGGGAAATACTGTCCAAACAGCCGGAACTTTTCGGTCGTACGAGCGTCAAATAGATAAAGCGATATTTGACGCATGGCGTACGACTGCTTTTTTAATTGGGCGTAGGCTGTGCATACTTGATTGGAGCGGAGCATATGGCAAAATTAAATTGCGAGGAATTCCAAAAAAGCATAAATCCGCTTCTCGACGGCGAACTCGATGAGCGGCAAATAAGCGATATGCATGAGCATATGGACGCGTGCGAAAGCTGCTCAAGACAATACCAAGAGCTAATGGATGTGCGCGATATGCTCGCGCATATGGATGATGACCTTGTCACGCCCGCCGAATTCGAAAGCGGCTGGCGTAAGGCTGTGCGCGAGGAAAAACGCACGCGCCATACGCGCGGCTGGGTCAGGGCACTGTCCGGCGTGGCGGCCGCATTCGTAATGCTCGCGGGCGCAACCGCCATAAGGCGCACCGATATAAACGCGTCGGATGCTTTGCCGCAGGCGACTGCGGTGGTCTATAGCGCGACCGAAAATACCGATTCTTATGACGAAACCGTAGCGCTTACATCGGACGCGGCGGTAAGTTCGACGCTTGAATACGATACGGCGGATACAAGCGGGCTTGAGGCGGCTATGCCGACTGAGAGCGATACGTCGGATACAAGGGGGCTTGAGGCGGCTATGCCGACCGAGGGCGATACGTCGGATTACACACAAGTGCTGCTGACGGATAGCACGGATGATACGTCCACTCAGGCTAAATACAGCTATTCCGATAGCGATAATCTGGGCGCGACAAGCTCGGGCGGCATATTGGACGTGGATGATACTTCGACAACAACTACGAGCGGCGTCAAAATGCTGCGTAGTGCCGCACTCACTATCGATAGCGATGACTTCGATAACGATATAGAGTCGATTAAGACGCTTTTGACTAAGTACGGCGGACTGATTGAGCGCAACGCAATATCGGGTAGCGAAGGTAGCCGCACGGCCGAACTTACACTGCGCGTGCCGGCGGGCTTCCTTGAAAGCTTCGTCGAGCAACTGCGTCAGGTGGGTAGCGTAACGCATAGCGAGGTCAGCGCGCAGGACGTGACCAGCCAGTATACCGATACCGCATTGCGCCTGGACACTTACCGCACTCAGCTTAACCGCGTAAAGGAGCTTACCGATACGGCATCCGACCTAAACGAGGTGCTGGAGCTGGAAGCAGAAGCGTCCCGACTGCAGTATGAGATAGATAAGCTGACCGGCACACTAAAAGGCTTGGATAGTCAAGCCGAAATGAGCACGGTTACAGTAACGCTGAGCGAATACACCCACGTGGATGCCCGCTTTTCGGCGTCCGGATTCGGTAGTCAACTTAGCGAGCAGTTCTCCGAATCGATGAATAACATAGGCGACTTTTTGCAGGATATGCTGCTCACCGCGACCGCGCTGTTGCCGTACCTGATATGGATAGTGCCGCTGGGCATACTGCTGTTTGTGGGACTTAAACTCACAAAGAAAGCCAAGCATAGGCATGCGGACTAGAGTTAAATAGTTTTACGGATACGCGTACTTTGAAAGCCGCGCAGCCGGCTTAAGCGCCGACTGTGCGGCTTTTGATAAATCACGAAAGGTCATAAGAAGGAGGCGAATCTCATGAAGAAAAAAGTTATGGCACTAATGCTGACGGTAGCATTGCTGCTCGTGCCCACACTATCAATGGCGGACGCGCAGACTGCCAATGGCACGGCGCAGATAAGCGTTACGGGCATTGCCAAGATAGTGGTCGAGCCCGATCAGGCGCAGATTACATTTGGCGTGGAGATAATCGAGAACGACGCACAGACCGCGCAAGCGCATGCCAATGAAGTCATACTGGCGGCGACAACCAATATATGCGCATTGGGCATTGACGAAAAGGCAATTGAGACCGATAGCATAAGCATATACCGCGAGTATTACTACGGCGATGACGATGACGAGGACATTAAGTTCAATGCCAGCACTCAGCTTAAAGTGTCGCTTGACGATATATCGCTCGCCGGCGCGGTTGTCGATGCCGGACTCAGCGCGGGACTCAATAACCTTAACGGCATTCAGTTTTCCAGCAGTAAGCACGCCGAATACTACCGCCAGGCACTGAGCGAAGCCATGCAGGCGGCACACCTTAAGGCCGACATAATGGCCCAGGCGGAAGGTGGCACGGTGGGTAAGCTCATATCGGCAAGTGAGGAGTATTCCGGCAGCATGTATAGCGCCGCCAACTCGACCACAATGTACATGGCAGCCGACACCGCAGCCGGTGAAGCGGATTACGATGCCGCCACAACGGTAACCGCGGGCGAAATAGAGATAAGCGCGACCGTGGATGCCACATACGAAATGGTGTACGGCGATTAAACGGAGATGGACAAAGCACAATGAAGGATCAGAGAACCGAAATACGAGAGGCACTACAGGCGGCTGATGACGCGCTGTACTATCTGAATAATGCGCAGAGGTCATTGGGCAGTGCGCGCAATTGGGGCATAGCCGATATACTGGGCGGCGGAATGTTCAGCACATTCATGAAGCATAACCACATGGAGAACGCAAACTACGCACTGAGCAATGCGCGCGACGCACTGCAAAGGTTCGCAAGCGAGCTTAGGGACGTGCAGGATGTGGACTTAAACGGCATTGAGCTTAACGACTTTCTGTCGTTCGCCGACTACTTCTTCGATGGAGCGCTTGCCGACTGGCTCATGCAGTCCAGGATAAACGACTCGCGCCGCAAGGTCGATGAGGCGATTAATAAGGTCAGAAGCATAAAGAGCGAACTGCAAAGGCGAGAGGAGCAGCTTCCCTAAAGCATAAGCGCAGACGCAAATAAGCGGTCATATCATCCGAATTCGTTTCGGACGGTATGACCGCTTTAATTTGCTTTTTGAGCTTTAATCAGTCTGCCTTCTGTACAGTCAATGTAAATACAGAGCCCTTGCCCAATTCGCTGTCCACGGTGAGCGACTGACCCATGCGCTGCACTATCTCGCGGGCTATGGACAGACCTAAGCCGCTGCCCATGCCGGAATGTGCCTTGTCCACCTTGTAGAACCTTTCGAATATGTGCGGCAGGTCGCTTTCCGATATGCCTAAACCGTTATCGCATACGCGCAAGCGCACGTAGTTGGTGGTTTCCTGCACCTCGAGCCGTACCCAGCCCGGCTGCCCTTCGGGGTTCTGACTGGGCGTGTACTTCATCGCGTTGTCCAGCAGTATGACCAGCACCTGCTCGATGCGATCGTCATTGCCCAATACGGCGGGCAAATGCTCGGGTACATCGACCGAGAACTGCAATTCGCTGTCTTCGGCTTTTGAACGGTACTTTTCGGCCAGGTCATCCAGTAGCGGCTCCAGATGTACGCGCTCCAGCTTGAGCGACAACTGCCCGCTTTGCAGACGGCTGAGCTCCATCAGGTCGTTTATAAGGCGGCTTAGGCGCATCGTTTCGCGCATCATTATGTTGTAGTAGCGCATGCGCGCGTCCTCGTCGCGCACCATGCCGTCGCGCAACGGCTCTATCAGGCCGCGCAATGCGGTCAGCGGCGTGCGCATCTCGTGCGATACGTTTGCCACGTACTCGCGCCGCGTCTGCTCAAGGCGCTCCGACTGCGTTATGTCGCGGAACAGCGCGACCGCGCCTACCGTGTGATTGCTGCCGTCATCTATGGGCGCGATTGTCAGGCGCAGTATGGTGGGGGAGTTGTTCAGCACCGCGTTTTGCCCGGACTCCAGCATTACTATGCCGTCGTCGGTCATCGCGATTTCGCGCGTAAGAGTCATCTTGTTGCTAATGACGCTCTGGAAGTCGTCCATTATGGCATCGGGCAGTGCATCACGCAATGTGTATACATGCCTAGACTTATGCACGCTTTCGTCCTCATCGGAAGAGCCTTGCCCGCTCGCGGTCTCCACGCCGAACAGGCGGCGCACTGCCGGGTTGGAGTGCGTTATTTCGCCCTGAGTATCCACCGCGATTATGCCTTCGCCTATGCCGTTAAGTATCTGCAATACGCGATTGCGCTCGACGGTAAGCGCCGATATTGTGTGGTTTAGCTCCTGCGCCAACTTGTTGAGCGAGCGCCCCAATTGGCTGAATTCATCGCGCTGCGACACATCGGCGCGCGCGGCAAAGTTGCCGTGCGCCATGCGCAATGCCACATCGCGCATCTGCGTGACCGGGCGCGATATGCGCTGCGCAACCAGGTACGCAAGCGGCAGTGCGACCAGCAGTACTATGCCCATTGAGAATACCAGCGCGATAAACACGCTGTACTGCGATGCGTATATTTCCACCTGCGGCTTAAACAGGAATACGCCGCCTACGACGGTTTCGCCCTGCTTAATGGGCGTGCCCACTGCCAATACGTCAATGCGCCATGCCGGCATGCTTAGCGAGAACACCACATCCTCGCCCGATATGACCTTTTCCAGATTCGTGCCCAATATCATGCCCGGCGTTACGTCATCGGGCATTACGTTATTGTACAGCGAATCGCCGGCCGAGTTGACTATCAGCACGTACGCGTCCAATAGATCCGGGTCGAGCTGGCGTATTAGCTCCATACTGCCTATGTCAGATGTCGAAAGTCCGTTTTCGTCCGACGATACATCCTGCGGCAGACCCCGCTCGATCATTTCGGATATCTTTTCCAGCTTGGGCGTAAGCTCATCCGCCTTAAGGTTCGCGAACGCCGAGCGGCTGAGTATGCCGTACATAATCGTGGTAAACAGCGCGTACAGCGCCAGCGCTACTGCCAATAGCCCCAGCACGCGCCCCATGAAAGTGCGCGCGCGACGTGTGTGGCGCTTTTTCATTGATTGACCTCGAACTTATAGCCCACGCCGTATACCGTGCGCAGGCACCACGGTACATTCTCCTGCGGCAGCTTCTGACGTATGCGCTTTATGTGAGTGTCGACCGTGCGCGTATCGCCGAAGAAGTCGTAGCCCCATACGCGCGACAGAATCTGCTCGCGGTCAAATACCTGACCCGGATGCGACGCCAGCAGGTGCAGTATCTCGACCTCCTTGGGCGTGCAGGGCAGTATCTTGTCGTACGAGCGAATCTCGTAATTGTCCAGGTTGATCTCCAGACCCGGGAAGCGCAGTGTGGACTTGCTCTCGTTGGTCTGCTCGTTCATGCGGCGCAGTACCGCCTTTATGCGCGCGATTACCTCGCGCGGGGAGAAGGGCTTAACTATGTAGTCGTCCGCGCCCAACTCAAGACCCAGTATGCGGTCGATTTCCTCGCCCTTTGCGGTCAGCATGATTATCGGCAGCGATGAATCCTTGCGTATCTCGCGGCACACATCTATGCCCGACTTCTTGGGCATCATAAGATCCAGCACCATCAGATCGGGATGATCGCTCTCAACATGCTTGAGCGCGTCCTCGCCGTCATACGCCGACGTGAAGGGATACCCTTCATAGCTCAAATATACGCCCAAAGACTCATGTACCACCGGATCATCATCGCATATCAATATGTGAGGAAGCTTATTCATAAATTCGATTACCTCGCTTTCGTAAGTGAAAAATGCGCCCGAAAATGCGCACCGAATATTTGGGTTTAAACAATCCTTCGCGGTTGTCTACAATAATATTATACCTTATTTTGGAGCCATTTCAATTACTTTTCGGGCAATGTCATTAAACGTTCAAATTTGCTTATTGAGCGCCATATTGCCGGGCACTGCTTAACCGCCGGGATACTTTACGAAAGTCTATGCACCGCATGGGATGTAAAGCGCGGGTAACGAATGCGCGCGGCGCGCATTACTGCCAAATGCGGCGAAAGCTTCAAATTCCCGCCCATGTATTGAGCTATGTGCGTAATCCAACCTTAACGGCCTTAAGGTTGGCAAGCGGGCACATGGGTGGCATAATATAGACGCTTATATCTGTGCCCATGGGCGAATTATCAAAAAAGCGGAGGGGTTTTATGAGCGACAGACTTATGCTGCTGGACGGCAATAACCTTATGTATAGGGCGTTTCATGCGCTGCCGCTCATGGACAATCGTCCGGCGGACAAGCGTGATATGCCGGTCGAGGGCGAATACATATACACAAACGCGCTGCACGGCTTTTTGATGATGCTGTTTAAGGTCATGGAGGACTGGCAGCCGCGCTGGATATGCGCCGCGTTTGACGATCACGGTCCGACGTTTCGCCATAAGGAATATGACGAGTACAAGGCCGGTCGCAAGCCCACTCCGGATGAACTGCGCCCGCAGATGAACGCGATACGAGACCTGCTGCCCGAGCTGGGAGTAAAGGTTGCGCATATGGAAGGGTACGAGGCCGATGACCTGATGGGCACACTAAGCCTTTCCGCGCGTGAAAAGGGCATAAATACCGTAATCGTATCGGGCGACCGCGACATACTGCAGTTGACCGACGATATGGTGAATGTGCTATACATAAAGCAGGGCATACGCGACACCATACTATATGACCCTGCCGAAATAGATAAAAAGTACGGCATACCCGCGCCGCGCATAGCCGATATGAAGGGCTTAATGGGCGATGCGAGCGACAATATACCCGGCGTGCCCGGCATAGGCGAAAAGACCGCGCTAAAGCTACTGCACGAATACGGCACGCTGGAGGATGTGCTTGCGCATGCGGACGGCGTAAAGGGTAAGCTGGGCGAAAAGCTGCGCGAGTACGGCGAGCAGGCGGTTTTTTCAAAGCATTTGGCGACAATAGACCGCCATGCGCCGTATGCGCTTGATTTAGACGAATGCGCGCTGTTTAAAGACGGCGCCGACAAGTGGACGGAGAATACCGACATACTGCCGCTGGACGTAAGCGAGCGCGGCATGGAACTATTACACAAATACAGCCTGGGCACGGCATTAAAGCGCCTTGCCGAGGTTGGTGAGCCAAAGGAAGAAAAACCCGCGGCGGTGCGCGAGCGCATATCGGTATCCTCCGCCAAAGAATGGCTGGACGCGGTGGATGCGCTTCACGAAAAGCGCGCGGTATACATGAGCGAGAGCGGCACATTCAGCGCGTCTGACGATGTGCGCGAGGTCGTCTACGAACCGCAAGCCGCCCAGGCGCCCGAGTACGACCTGATGCAGTTGGCGGCAATGACCGATACGCAACGCGCCGAACTGGACGGGCAGGGCGCCGACGAGGCGTATGAATTGCCCAAAGGCAAATACATGTCGCACGACATAAAGCGCATGTGGCATGAGGGCTTTACTTGCGGGTTTGAATTTGATACAATGCTGGGCGCGTACCTGCTGGATTCGGGCATGGCGGGCGGATTTGAACTAAGCGCACTGCGCACGTCCGCCGGTATACCCAAAGAACTCAGCGACGCGGCGGTAATATACGAGCTGGAAAAGATACAGCGCGCGCGCATGGAGCGCGAAGGCTCGCTTAAACTATACGAGGATGTCGAGCTGCCGTTTGCGCATGTGCTACTTGATATGGAAAATCAGGGCTTCACGGTGGATACCGATGAGCTCAAGCGCTTGGGCGGCATATACGAAGAGCAGCTCAAGACGCTTGAAAAGCGCATATACGCGCTCGCCGATGAAGAGGCGGCGGGGCGCTATCCGGCGGGCGAATTTGACGGCGTCAACATAATGTCGCCCAAGCAGTTGGGCGAGATGCTGTTTGATAAATTGGGCTTTACCGTTGCCGGCGCAAAGCCGCGCAAGACTCAGCGCGGCTACTCAACCGATGCCGAAACGTTGGAGGCGCTATCCGAGGATCACGAGATAGCGCGCGCCATACTGGAATACCGAAAGTACGCAAAGCTCAACGGCACGTATGTGCAGGGACTTCTGCGTCAGGTGTCAAAGAGCGCAGGCACACATTCGGGGCGCATACATACATCGTTTGACCAGACGGCGACCGCGACCGGGCGCATATCATCGCAGGAGCCTAACCTGCAGAACATTCCGGTGCGCACCGAGCTGGGGCGCGAGATTCGCCGCGCCTTTATTGCGGCGGCACCGCAAAACGACTCGGAGGAATGGGTGCTGGTCGACGGCGACTATTCTCAGATAGAGCTGCGCGTGCTGGCGCATATGGCCGAGCATTCAAGACCCGATGATGAGCGCGCGATGCAGCACGCGTTCATAAACGGGCTGGACATACACGCCGCCACGGCGGGCGAGGTCTTCTCAACGCCGTACGAAAGCGTCACAAAGGCGCAGCGTTCGGCGGCCAAGGCGGTCAATTTCGGCATAGTCTACGGCATAAGCGACTTCGGTCTGGCGCGCAATCTGGGCGTGAGCCGTATGCGTGCGCACGACTATATCGAGCGGTATAAGCAGCGCTATCCGGGCATAAGCGAGTTCATGGACGATCAGGTAAGGCAGGGTCATGAGAAGGGCTATGTAACCACGCTCATGGGGCGCAGGCGGTATCTGCCTCAGCTGGCGTCATCCAATCGCAATCTGCGCGCATTCGGTGAGCGCGCCGCCATGAATTCGCCCATACAGGGCACGGCGGCCGATATAATAAAGCTCGCCATGGTCAAGGTGTCCGCTGCGCTTAAAGAAAACAACCTGCGCGCGCGCCTGATACTTCAGGTGCACGATGAAATAATAATCGAGGCGCCGCTTAGCGAGGCGGACAAGGTGTGCGATATAATGCGTTCACAAATGATGGGCGCGGTGCAACTTGACGTGCCGCTGGATGTGGATATAGCCAAGGGTCATAGTTGGATGGACTGCAAATAGTGCGGTAATACGGAGGAAGGCAAAATGTCTGATTCAAAGAACGGACAGCTGTGGGTGTTGGGATTGACGGGCGGCATTGCGTGTGGCAAGAGCTCGGCATCGTCATTCCTTGCGGGTATGGGTGCGCATATAATCGATGCGGATAAGATAAGCCGCGCGGTGACCGCGCCGGGCGGCGAGGCACTGCCGCTCATTGCCGAAAACTTCGGCAGCGACCTTATCGATGCGGACGGAAAGCTTGACAGGCGCAGGCTTGCATCCATAGTGTTTTCGGACGACGCGCAGCGCCGTAGGCTTGAGGGCATAATACACCCGCTCGTGCAGCAGGCAACGCTTAGGCGCATACGCGAGCTGGCGGCGGCGGGCGAGAAGACCGCCGTGCTGGATGTGCCGCTTCTTTACGAAACGGGCATGGACGTGCTCTGCGATGAGGTATGGGTACTGGCCGTGCCGCACGATGAGCAGGTAAAGCGCGTCATGGAGCGCGACAATCTGGACGAGGACGAGGCGCTCATGCGCATTGAATCGCAGATGTCCATGGAGGATAAACAAAAGCGTTGCAGCCGCGTCATATGGACCGACCGCAGCATACAGGCGACTCAGCGCGAGCTGGAATCGCTGTGGCAGGGCTGGATGAAAAAGGTCGAAAAGAACCGCTGATTGCTTAATCGAAAGGCTATTTAATTGATAATGCAGAAATCTAAAAGCATTCGCCGCTCATCGCGTGCGGATAATATGTCGCTTGCGCAGGAATACCAGATGCGCAAAAAGTGCACATCCAGGCGCAATATGCTTTTTATTTGCGCCATGTGCATTGTGCTATTGGGACTCATTGGCACGTACTACCTGACCGACTATCTGGACTTTGCGCACGTTAACAACTATCCGATGGCGTACGAGGATGTAATAGACAAGTACGCCGACGAGTATCAGCTGGATTCGGCTCTTGTCTGCGCCGTGGTGTACACCGAAAGCAAGTTCGACGCAAACGCCGTATCGCAGGATGGCGCGTGCGGACTTATGCAGGTAATGCCCGAAACCGGCGAATGGATTGCCGGAAAACTGGGCATAAGCGATACTTATACATCAGATATGCTATTTGACCCGGATACAAATGTGCGCTTTGGTTGCTGGTATCTGAACTTTCTGTTCACGCGGTATCAGGGCGATACGCGCAAGACGCTTGCGGCATACAACGCCGGTCAGGGCAATGTGGATAAGTGGCTTACTCAGCCCGAATGCTCAAGCGACGGCGTAAGTCTTGACCATATACCTTTTCGCGAGACGCGCAATTACGTAAAGAAGGTCAAGGCGGCACACGACATTTATATCGATCTATACTATAGCGACAAGGCGGCCTGAAGGGATGCGTCAGATGAAAAAGACACTGTGCTTCATACTTTGCGTGCTTATGGGAGTAATGTGCTGCGCGGGTGCGTATGCCGATGAGTGGTCGGCATCGTTTATACTGGCAATGGTCACCGATACGGCGACCGAGCTCAACCCGCTCAAGGCAACCAATCGCGACGTGATTTCGGTGGACATGCTGATATACGAAAGCCTAATCGAGCTGGACGATACCGGCAAGCCCGCCGCCAATCTGGCAACCAGCTGGACGGCCGAGGATAACGGCTGGACATGGTATTTCACCATTCGCGAGGGTGTTAAGTTCCATAACGGCAACGAGCTTACCGCGGCGGATGTGGTTGCGTCCATCGAATACGTGCGCACAAATAAGTGCGGCGCATGGTCGCAGGTTGTAAACGCATTCGTGGACAGCATTGAGGCGCTTGATACATACTCCATCTGCGTGACCGCGCGCACGCCCAGCTATGCGCTGCTTTACGCGATGACCTGCCCGATAGTGCCCGCGAGTGAGGTAAGTTCATCCCAGCCTTCCGGCACGGGTCCGTACAGCATACTGACCGCATCCATGGGTTCATACATACGCCTAAACAGCAATCAAGATTGGTGGAAGCGCACGCCCACGCTGCAGACAATCGAAGTGCGCAATTTTTCAAACTTCGATTCGGCTCTGGGACAGCTTGACATACGCGCGGTCGATGCCGTGGCAACGCGCTCGACTTCCGCGGCGCGCTTTAGGGGCGTTGAAGGCTACTATGTGACCGACTATGTAACCAGGCAATTGGAGTGCCTTGTGCCCAATCTGTCGTCCGATAGTCCCTTAAGCGTTCTCAATGTGCGCCAGGCGGTAATGGAGGCGCTGGACAAGCAGACGCTCATATCCAACGTGTATCTGTCCATGGCGACACAGGCCGACGCGTGCGTACCGCCGGGAGACTGGCTGTATGAGCCGCTGGCCGAGGTGTATGATAGTGACCAAAACGGCGCGCGCACATACCTGGCCGCGGCCGGCTGGACCGATGTGGACGGCGATGGCATAATGGAAAAGCAGACCGCCACCGGCAGCTATGACCAGCTGGACATAAAGATAATAACATATGAGGAGCCCGATTACCCCTCGCGTCAGGATGCCGCGACGCTTATTGCCGAGCAACTGGGCGAGGTGGGCTTTAACGTGACTATAGAGGTCATGGAGCAGAGCGAGCTGCTTAAGGCGGTTGAAGACGGCGATTACGATTTGGCGCTCGTTGGGTACTACCTGGGCATGGCGCCCGACTATACGTTCATGCTGGGCACGGACGGTTCATCCAACCTAAACGGCTATTCGTCCATGCAGATGGATGCCGCGCTTAACGACGCATTGACATCGGTTGCCGAAAGCGACTTTGAATCGGCGATAGACAATATACAGATGATAGTGGCGCAGGATCTGCCCGTATTGTCACTGTACTTCCGTGGTGGCTCCCTGGTCAGCTATCTGGACATGAGCAGTCTGGACAGCCTAAGCGAGCTAAACACATACAACGGTCTGGAATACTGGGAGGGTGTTGCAGGCTGATGATTACCGGAGGACGACTATGCTCGAAAGTATAAAAGCGCCGCAGGATCTCAAGGGCATGAGCGATGATGAGCTTAAAGCCCTTGCGGATGAACTGCGCGGCGAAATAATATCGACAGTCGCACGCACCGGAGGACACTTAAGCAGCAATCTGGGCACGGTCGAATTGACAATCGCGCTGCATTGCGAAATGGATTGTCCGCGCGACAAAATAGTGTTCGATGTGGGACATCAGGCGTATGCGCATAAGCTGCTGACCGGCAGATACGATAGATTTTCAACACTGCGCCAGCAGGGCGGCATAAGCGGCTTTCCGCGCCGCAGCGAAAGCGAATACGATGCCTTCTCTGTAGGTCATGCCTCGACCGCGATATCGGCGGCTTTGGGCATGGCGCGCGCGCGCGATCAACTGGGCGAGGATTACCGCGTGGCGGCGGTAGTGGGCGATGGCGCGCTGACCGGCGGCATGTGCTATGAGGCGCTAAACGATCTGGGCTCGTCGCGCACGCATATGACAATAGTGCTAAACGACAACGAAATGTCCATCGCGCGCAATGTGGGCGCACTGTCAAAGCACCTGACGCGCCTGCGCAATTCAAGCGCTTACCGCGCGACAAAGGCGCTTGTGCGTTCGCGTCTGGGCAGGCTTAAGCACATAGGTCCGCCGCTCATACATCTGCTGGAGCACATAAAGGATGCCCTAAAGCAGGTACTCGTGCGCGGCTCGTTCTTTGAAGTGTTCGGTCTGGAATACGTGGGACCTGTGGACGGACACGATATTCAGGCGATAAGGCGCGCGCTCAAGCATTCGTGGACAGCCGAAAGGCCAGTGCTACTGCACATAATAACGCAAAAGGGGCGCGGCTATGCGCCCGCCGAGGACATGCCCGAGCGCTTTCACGGCACGGCGCCGTTCTATATCGAAACAGGCGAAGCGCAGTCGCCCGATAGCGCGCTCAACAGCACCGAGATGGCGTCCACTCTAATCGACATTATGAAGAGCGATCCGCGCGCAGTGGGCATTACAGCGGCTATGCCGTCGGGCACGGGCATGGACATAGTCATGGCGCACTACCCGGGACGCGTGTTTGACGTGGGCATTGCCGAGGAGCACGCTATGACGCTGGCGGCGGGCATGGCGGCGGCGGGAGCACGCCCGTATGTGTGCCTGTATTCTACATTCCTGCAGCGCGCATTCGACCAGGTGATACACGATGTGGCGCTGGATAAGCTGCCCGTGTGCCTGCTTATAGACCGCGCGGGTGCGGTGGGCGCGGACGGCGCGACGCATCAGGGCATATTCGATATAGCATACCTAAACCTGGTCCCCGGCATGCGCATCATGTCCCCACGGTGTAGGCAGGAACTACACATGATGATGGAGTTCGCGTCAAAGCTAAATGCGCCGTGCGCGATACGCTATGCCAAGAATGCCGATGAGGATATCTGCGGCGGCGTCGGCGAAATACGCGATGGTCAGTGGGAGCGCGTGTCTGTAAACGGCGATGCGGCTGTGGATAAGTCCGAATGTGCAGTTACATTCGTTGCGGTGGGCTGCATGGTCAATACCGCACTACGCGCAAGCCAAATGCTTTGTAAACAGGGCATACGCGCCGATGTCATAAATGCGCGCTTTATAAAGCCGCTGGATACCGATATGCTTATGACTTTGCACGGCGCGATAATTACGCTGGAGGACGGCGTAGTAACCGGCGGCTTCGGTCAGGCGGTTAGAATGTGGATGGATGAAAACTTATCGCGCGATACGCGCATTATGTGCCTTGGATATCCGGATGAGTTCATCGAGCATGCCGGACGGGGCGCGGTACTCAAAAAATACGGTCTGGACGCGGAGAGCGTAGCAAGCACCGCAATGCGGTTTGTGCGCGAAAACTCCACGGCTGTGGATAAATGCGGAGGTGCGCAAGTTGGCTGAAAGGCTGGATCAGGCGCTGGTCAAGCGCGGGCTGATTGATTCGCGCGAAAGGGCGCAGGCACTCATAATGGAGGGGCGCGTCTATATATTCGAAAACAAGGCACAAAAGCCCTCGCAGAAGGTCGAGGACAGCGATGAAATCTCAATACGCGGCGAATTGAACCCGTTCGTGAGTCGTGGCGGGCATAAGCTCAGCCGCGCAATGGATGTGTTTAGTATCGATGCGCAGGGCGTAGTGGCGCTGGACATAGGCGCATCCACGGGCGGCTTTACCGATGTATTGCTGCGCGCGGGCGCGAAGAAGGTGTACGCAATAGACGTGGGCTATGGTCAGTTGGCGTACAAGCTGCGCGCCGATGAGCGCGTGGTAGTTATGGAGCGCACCAACGCGCGCTATATCGAGCCTGAGATGTTTTCCGAAGTGCCCGATATGGGCGTCACCGATGTGAGCTTCATATCGCTTAAGCTTATACTGCCGCCCGCACTTAAGATAGTCAAAAACCGCTTTGTCGCACTCATCAAGCCGCAGTTCGAGGCCGGACGCGAACGCGTGGGCAAAAAGGGCGTTGTGCGCGACGCGTCGGTACACGAAGACGTAGTGCGCGACATAGTAAGGTTTGTGCCCACTTTGGGTTGGCATGTGCAGGGGCTGGACTATTCGCCTATAACAGGTCCGGAGGGCAATATAGAGTTCCTATGCGATATGGCGCCCGGCACAGATGGTCAGATTGACGAAAACATAATCCCCGACTTGGTCGCGCGCGCGCATGAAGTGCTCAGCAAGCACTGATGTAAAAAGCCTAACAAGTGAAGGCAATATACCGCGATTTATGCATAAATCGAAGCCTTAAAAGGCAATCGCACTGCATAATCCGGAATATATGAATGGGCGCACTAAACGATAAATTAAAAAAGAATCGGCGCGGATGAGCTGCGAAGTGCCTTATCCGCGCATTATTATTGCTTTCAAAAGCAAACGTTTACAAAAGTGCAAAAGCAACGTTAAAAGATGAATAACGGCTTGTATGTTTATGCATCGTACTATATACTGTATAAGACGGGAGTGATATACATTGGTTAAGCGTCTTGGCGTACATTGGAATTCGGGTAAGATACACGGATTGCCTGTTGCACGCAGTGTCATAGAACTTGCAAAGCTAAACGATATGGTGCCTCTGCTGGACAGCGAACTGGCCGATGCGCTTAGCATGTCGGGCGGGCTTGAGCCGGACGAGATGGCGGCAAACAGCGATGCCATTGTCGTATTGGGCGGCGATGGCACGCTTTTGACCGAAGCGAAATCGGCGGCCAAGTACGATGTTCCAATGCTGGGCGTAAATATCGGTCACATGGGCTTTATGACCGAGATAACGCCGTCGGGTCTGCCGGACGCGATGAAGCGCCTGCATGACGGCAGGTTCGAGGTGGAGCATCGCATGATGATATGCGCGCGCTGCGGCGATATGCCCGTGCAGACGGCGCTTAACGATATCGTGCTGTATAGATCCAGCGGCGAAATCCATATGGCCAGCTTAAACGTCAGCGTAAGCGGCGCATTCATGGGGCATATCTCATCGGACGGCCTCATAATCGCGACACCGACCGGTTCGACGGCGTATTCGCTGTCGGCGGGCGGACCTGTCGTGGATCCCAAATTGGACTGCATGCTGCTTACGCCCATATGTCCGCATTCGCCCCTGTCGCGCCCGGCGGTATTGCCGGATTGGGAAAAGATCGCCATTGCGACATCGCCCGACGGCAAGGGAGTGCTCTTGTCCGCGGACAGCCGCACACCCATCACGATTAAACCCGGCTCGTTTGTCGAGGTGTGCAAGTCCGATTTGCGCGCCGCGTTTGTCAGATTCGGACATACGAGCTTTTACGATGCCTTCCGCATGAAGATAAGCGAATGGAGCAATTGATGAAGCGCCCAAAAAGGGCAGGAATTGAGGAGGAACACAATTAATGAAATCGGTCCGACACGCAATGATACTGGACATAATCGAGTCCGCGGATATTGAGACTCAGGAGGAACTGGCCGATGAGCTCAGCAAACGCGGCGTGGTTGTGACTCAGGCGACAGTATCCCGCGATATAAAGGAGCTGCGCCTGGTAAAGGTGCTGGCCGACAATGGCGGATATAAGTATGCAACGGTGGACAAAGCCGAAAAGGGCTTGAGCGAGCGCTTTATAAGGATATTCTCCGAATCCACTCTGTCCATGCAGAGCGCGGAAAACATAATCGTGATAAAGACGCTCTCGGGCAGCGCGAATGCCGCGGCCGAGGCGGTCGATTCGCTGCGCTGGCCCGAAATAGTAGGCTCTCTTGCCGGTGACAATACCATACTTGTCGTAATAAAGGATCGCGAGCATGTTCAAAACGTCATGGACAAGTTTGGCGCCATGATAAAGAAGTGACGCGGAGGTAATACAAAAGTGCTGACTGAGCTGGATATACGCAATATCGCCCTGATAGATCGGCTGACGCTGGCGCCTGAGCCGGGGCTTAATGTGCTTACCGGCGAAACCGGCGCGGGCAAGACGATCATAATCGATGCATTGGATCTGGCACTGGGCGGTCGTGCGGACAGGGAGCTGATACGCACGGGCGCGAGCGAGGCCGAGGTTCAGGCGCTCTTTACGGTGGACGACAATGCCGAACTGTGCGCGCTGCTTGACCAAATGGGCGTTGATCATTCGGATGGTCAACTGCTCATAACCCGCCAGCTTTCGGCAAACGGTCGCAACGCGATACGCGTGGGCGATCGCATGGTGTCGCTAAGCCAGCTAAAGCAAATCACCGCGTGCCTGGTCGAAATGCACGGTCAGCATGAGCATCAGTCGCTTACCGATGAAAAGCAGCAACTTAGGTACCTTGACGCATTCGCGCGCCGGGAACTAAGCGAGCTTAAGGGCGAGGTAGCCAAGCAGTACGCGGTATGGCGCGAGCTGCGCGGGCGTATACGCGCGCTCAATGTGGACGAGCGCGAAAGCACGCGGCGAATAGAACTGCTCAAGTTCGAGCAAAAAGAGCTGGAGTCGCTTAAGCTCAAGGCGGGCGAGGATGTGCGCATAGAGACTCGCCTAAACGAAATGCGCAAGAGCGAAAAGACAAGCGATGCGCTTACCGAGGCGTACGCCGCATTGGACGGCGACAGCGCGTGCGCATTGGATCAGTTGCGACGAGCGGCAAATGCGCTTTCGCAAATTGCCGATGTCGGTGAAAACTACGAGCAGCTTTCAACGCGCCTAAGCGATATATTGTACCAGCTGGAGGATGCGGCGTTTGAAGTGCATGCTATGCGCTCTTCACAGGAATACGATCCGCAGCTTATGGACAGGATGGAGAGCCGCTTAAGCGCGCTCAATTCCGCAAAGTCAAAATACGGTCCCACGCTTGACGATGTAATCGCAAAGTACCAAAGCATAGGCGAGGAGCTAGATCAAATCGCCGATGCCAAGCGTCAGGTCAAGATATACATCGAGCAGCTTAAAAAGGAGCAGTCGGTGCTCATACGCCTATGCGAACGGCTCACTCAGGCGCGCCGCGAGGCCGCCGAAAGGTTTGCCGAGCAGCTCAAGGTGCATCTAAAAGATTTGGGCATGGGCAGGGTTGTGTTTAATGTCGATGTGCAGGAGCACCGTCAGGCAAGCGCACTGTCGCCTCTGGGTTGGGACACGGTTGAGTTCACCATGTCGGCAAACGCGGGTGAAGCGCCGCGCCCGCTCAGTAAGATTGCATCGGGCGGCGAGCTGTCGCGCACAATGCTGGCGCTAAAGGCGATTGCGGCCGACGCGGACTCCATAGGCACAATGATATTTGACGAAATCGATACCGGTATATCGGGCCGCATAACGCAGGCAGTGGGCGAAAAGCTGGCATCGATTGCGCATTCGCGTCAGGTAATCGCGATAACGCATCAGGCGCAGCTTGCGGCGCTTGCGGACGCGCAGTACATCGTGGAAAAGCACGAGCGCGATGGGCGCGTATACACCGGCGTAAGGCGGTTAAGCGATGACGAGCGCGCCGCCGAGCTGGCACGCATAATGGGCGGCGATGACGAAGCATCGCTCAACCATGCGCGCAGCATGCTGGCGGCGGCAAAGCAAAGGCGCACCGAGCTGCAATCTGCAGCGGGGGACAGCACCAAAATCAACGAATGACACATGGGAGACGATTGAAATGAAGATAAAGCCTATCGATGGGCTGGAAGCAAAGCTCAAGGCGTCCGAGGATGCCGAGGAGCTGGGCGATAAGCACTATGCACTTGACTTATACGACAACGACCCGGCACTGACGCTTGAAATCGAGTTTACGCCCAAGGGCACATTTGTACCGGCGGCGGCACTGCTCAAGTACAGCGACGAGCTGCAGGGCTATTATATGGACGAGCGCATAAAGGACATTGCGGTTATTGAAAGTGCGCTGCATGCGTGGATGGCGATGTAGGGGGGGCGCGTGCGCGCCAGCTATTAGCTGTTAGCGGTTAGCCGTTAGCTTGATTTAGAA
>CAYTOU010000012.1:0-20859 GCA_964439295.1 uncultured Oscillospiraceae bacterium | reverse complement strand
CATCACATCAATTTGCGCCAAAGCTATAGCTCTATGATATGCGGTCTGACACCGGGGTCATGGTTTGCAATGGACTCAACACAGTTTGCATCAAGGCTTTGGTCCCTAATCCATTCCAATGATTTCTTCTGTGCGCCCTTATCATCAGCAATGCCAGAGGTTATAAGTTGTTTCCACGATTTTCTCGCATAGCCGCCGTCGGCATAGAGCAGCACGAATCGACCATCTGCGTTTGTAATCTTCAGGGCGCACAGCCCCTTTGAGTGCCCTGGAATGTTAATCATCACAAGGCTACCGTCGCCGAACATGTCATACGATTTTCCGACCGGCCCTACATGGCCGTTCCAGTCAAAGCTTTGCAATTTTGTTCCCCGCCACCACTGGGCATTATAGCGAATAAAATTTACTGGAGTCCTATTTCCAGCGAAAAGCAACTCTTCTTTGGAAACAAGGATTTCTTTTGCGTCTGATACCAGCTTCAAGCCGTTAACATGGTCACAATCAAGATGTGACAACAGTACCATGTCTAATTCGGAGGGGGTTATCCCTAACGCAGATAACTGCTCGTTAATAGCTGCGCCATTCTCCATGCGTCCCTGATTCGTCATATACAGAGGTAATGAGCCCAAAGCCTTAATCTGTGCCTTCCTATCATACACGCCGTTTGGACACATATCCCGATGCCAGCCACAGTCGAATAATATCTTTCCATGTGGGCATTCAATCAGGTATGCTGATACAGGTAGCCACAGTCGATCTGAACGTTTAGCAAACAATCCGGATGCCCTGAGTGTGCTACAGTGTTCTCCGCCGAAGGGCAGATCCGGCGCAACGCATACCGCACCTGTATGCAGCACGTGGATTTTAAATTCTGCCATATTGATAAATCTCCTTTACTTTAAGTCTTGTACTAGAAAAAGCCGATGGAATCCATCGGCTTTCCCCTAGTCAATTAGAGAGTTGTTGTATATACTGATTATTTAGACGCTCCCATTTTTGCCGCGATTTCTCTAACTGTTTTACGCGGGAGAAGTCTTGTGGCTACAGCCATAAACTTGTTTTTTGCACCGAAGGAAGCAAAAGCTTTACGCTTTTGTATGAAATTATAAATATCTTCTGCAACGTCATCCGGTGAACTTCCAGATAGATTGGCAAGTTCAAAGCCATTTCTTTCAAAGAAAGCTGTGTTTGTTGGACCAGGACAATAGACTGATACGCATACGCCTCTATCTTTTACTTGTTCATACAAGGCCTGTGAGAAAGATATAACATATGCCTTTGCAGCACCGTACACTGGCTGCGAAGCCAAAGGAGCAAAACCGGCATTAGATGCTATATTACAAATAACTCCATCTTTCCGCTCAAGCATCTGGGGCAAAAACAGTCTTGTCATGTGCATCAGCGCAATCACATCGACATCAATAATGGCTTTCTGCTTTGCCCAATCAGACTCGGAATATTCGCCTGATCCGCCTATGCCCGCGCAGTTGACCAAGACATCTACTTCAATATTATTATTTTGCAGTTCATCATATATTTTCTGTGCGGAATCATCTACAGAGAGATTCTTGGCGGAGCAAAATATTTCGACATTATAGTTTGCCTTGATCTCATCAGCAGTCTTTTGCAATTTTTCAATGCGAGACGCTACAAGAACCAGATTCCTTCCGCTTTTTGCAAATCTCTCTGCAATGGACTTTCCAATTCCGCTTGATGCTCCAGTGATCAATACATATTTTTTGCTCATATACTATCTCCTTTACTGCTAGAAAAACTATTTAATTCTATGAGGGTCACTTTTTATCGCTGAGTGAGCTGAGCTTTATCTTCACCTGACGTTTCAGTTCATAGGGGATGACCTTTTTGACCATATCCTCAACGGGGTTCATGCGTGAGCATTCTGGGTGCTCACGGTGCAGGTGTATGGCATCGAAAACACATTTCGTTGTGCACTGGCCGCAGCCGATACACTTATTCGGGTCAACGACGGATGCTCCGCAGCCGAGGCAGCGTCCAGTTTCCTTCTTCACCTGCTCCTCTGTGAAGCCGATATGCCCATCGCGGAAAGTCTTACGGAGTGTCTCATCGTATCCGGGAAGCTGACGCGGCGTATTATCAAAACCAATGGGAATGGCGGCAGTTGTCTTGTCAAGCTCTATGAACTTTCTCAGATTGCGCCCTATGGTCAAGCTGGAGTGCGGCTGCACGAAGCGGTGAAGCGACACGGAGCCTTCCTTGCCGGATGCGATCGCGTCTATCGTCCACTTCGGCCCCGTAAGAGCATCGCCCCCAGCGAAGATGTCCGGCTCGGCGGTCTGGAGAGTCACAGGGTCTGCAATAACTGTGCCGTTCGGATTGAGCTGCACGGCGGTTCCTTTCAGCAAGTCGCCCCATATAATGCGCTGGCCGATGGCGAGAACGACATTGTCGCACTCGATAGTGATCGTATCGGCATCATCATAGCGCGGCGCAAAGCTTCCGTTCTCGTCAGTTGTTGACAGGCACTTTTTGAAACGGACTGCACACACTTTACCGTCATTCAAACATATCTCGGCGGGGCCCCATGCGTTGTTGATGCTGATGCCCTCTTTTTCGGATTCCTCTATTTCCTCGGCGGATGCGGGCATGTTCTCCCGGCTCTCAAGGCAGAAAAGGCTTACGCTCTCGCTGCCTGCACGCATCGCCGCACGGGCGACGTCCGTGGCGACGTTACCGCCGCCGATAACGACAGTTCTACCCAGAAGCTTTTCGTTTTCGTCTATGCTCAGCTTGTACATAAGGTCAACAGCGGATATGACACCATCGCCGTTCTCGCCGGGAATACCGGCCATGCGCGCCCCCTGCGCACCGATGGCGAGGAAGAATGCTTTGTATCCCTGTTCACGAAGCTGCTGGATGGTCACATCCTTGCCGACCTCAACACCGCAGCGGAACTCAACTCCAAGCTGACGTATAATGTCGATTTCTGCGTTGACAACGTCTTTTTCGAGGCGGAAGGACGGAATTCCGTTCATCATCATACCGCCTACGCGCTTGCCTTTTTCAAATACGGTCGGATGATAGCCCTTTTCGGCAAGGTAATATGCACATGTAAGCCCCGCGGGGCCGCCGCCGATAATGGCGATTTTCTCATCGAATTCGCCAACTACCTTCGGGATGACCTTTTCCGGGACAAAGCGGCTTTCCGCGTAGAGGTCCTTCTGCGCGATAAAGCGCTTCACCTCGTCTATGGCAATGGCGCGGTCAACCGTGCCGCGCGTACAGGCGTCCTCACAGCGGCGGTTGCAGATGCGCCCGCAAACGGCGGGGAAGGGGTTCTCACGCTTTATTACTTGCAGGGCTTCTTTGTACCGCCCTTGCGCGGCAAGCTTGAGGTAGCCCTGCACGGCGATGTGTGCCGGACATGCAGTCTTGCACGGCGAAGTGCCGGTGTCATAGCAATTCGTGCGGTTGGTGTTGCGGTAATTCCAATCCCACTTGCTCTCGTCCCAAGGCGTGACGGCGGGATCCTCGTGCCGAGGATATTCGATAGGCCCGTTTACTGTACAAAGCTTCTGACCGAGCTTTACGGCCCCGGTGGGGCAAAACTCCACGCATCGTCCACAGGCAACGCAATTTTCGGAATCTACTTTGGCAACATAGGCACTGCGCGACATATTCGGAGTATTGAATAGCTGACTTGTGCGCAGAGCGTAGCATACATTTACATTGCAGTTGCAGATAGCAAATATTTTATCCTTGCCGTCTATGTTGGTTATCTGGTGGACGAAGCCGTTTTCTTCCGCTTTGTGCAGAATTTCAAGCACCTCGTCATAGCTTATGTAACGTCCGCCCTTATTCGTCTCTACGACATATTCCGCCATGTCACCGACGGCAATGCACCAGTCTCTCGGATCGTCGGCACAGCCCTCGTCGTAAGTTTTGCGTGACATACGGCAGGAGCAGGGGCTTGCGGCAAATCGGTCGTATTTTTTCAGCCAGTGGGATATATGCTCGATGTCAACGCTCTGATTTTCAGTTTCTATTGCCTTTTCAACGGGGATGACGTGCATGCCAGCCCCTGCGCCGCCAGGGGGAAACATCTGTGTCATTCCCATCAGCGGCAGACGGGAAAGCTGCTCGAACAGCCGCCCAAGCTCCGGGTGCTCTTCGAGCTGTTTTTGGTTCATGTTCATGAACTCTGCACTGCCCGGTACAAATGAGGGCACAACATACCGCCGTTCATGGTTTGGGTTTTTGCCGTCCAGATTTTCGTAGTTGTATTCAATGATACCGATCTCTGACATTTCGTCGAGCAGCTTTTGCAATTTGGTCTGCTCAAGCTTTGTGAGTCTGGCTATCTGTTGCACGGTTTTGGGCTTTCTTTTGCCCATTTTAAGTGCAACCTCTGCCATCTCGTCCGTTATCAGCAGCGCAAGACCCCAATAGTCAGGGTCTGACGTGGTGATCTTAACGCCCATTCGATCCGTTATCATCTGCGCAAGCTTAAGCACCGACTCACGCGGAATCTCGTCAATGTGTTCAGGTTTGTACTCTTCTCTCATATGTTGACTCCTTTCGTCAGGTACTATTCTGCAAGTGCCTTGACAGCCTTGTATGCTTTTTTGTCGATATACAGCTCATCCTTGAACGGGTTGAGCTTCTTCCTGCGAATCACACAGAGCTGGTAAATAAATACCACAACATTTATAGCCAGAGACAAAGATGCAACGACGTAGTAAAGCGTCTCGTTCGGCAAATAAGGAAGCGGCAGGAGCGTATTCTCCCAACTGCAATATGTCGGGTCGATCATTGCAAAAGTCATGAATATGCCAAGCGTACTTGCACGGTTTTCAAGCCATGCACCCTTCGACCAGAGAAATGTCGGTATCGTGCACGACAGCAGCAGCGCAAGACCAGAGTAAGGAGAGTCGCCCCACTGGAGCGTGTAGCAATAATTCCATACATCATAGGCGATAATCCAGAACCACAGCATGTCTGGCCACAGCATATCTTTTTTCTTGCCTTTGCTGACGCAAATGCCGACCCAACCGCAAATCGTAAGAATGTTCAATATGCCGGCGATGGCGTTCATGATGTTGTATGGCCCGCCGTGGATTATCTGCATGGCATATTGAATGCCGTCGGGGCGGGAAAATGCCTGAAAATCGCTTACCACAGCTTCCATGATGTTTATTGCCAATATCAGCGGCGGAAACCACATACGGAACGAGGAGTTCTTTGCCTTATCCCAATAACGTATGGCAAGGAAGCCTATGCAGCCCGCGAGAGCAGAATAAGTTTTTGCAATCGTGAACCACGGGTACATGCCGTCCTTTATGTTTGAATAGTAATTTGTAAAAAACAGTACAGTCGGCAGCACTATGTACATCAGGATTCCTGTCCACTTGTTTAGACGCGCAAACTCATTGAGCAATATCAGTACTATCAGAAATATAAAAACACTTATCCACGGATTCATAGTGGTTTCTCCTTTCAGATTTCGTATTCATAGGTGTTGAGATCCGTTTCATGATTTGCGAGGACGTCTATGCAGTTGGGGTCTTTACTGCGCTCCATCAGCCAGCGGAGTGAGTTTTCAAAAGCCTCACGACAGCTTACAACGCTGGGTACTATCATCTCTTCCCATGAACGTCGGCCGTATCCACAGTCGGCAGTAAGCAGGAGATATTTGCCGTTGTTCATTATGCGTGCCCCAACCATGCCGGGGGTGTGTCCAGGGAGCTTGAAAAACTCGACCGTGTGATCGCCAAAAATATTCCACGCCTTACCGACCGGACCAACACCGCAATCGGAGAGGTTGAAGGTTTCGACGTTTATTCCCTGCCACCAGCGCTTGAGATACGATATGCTCGGTTTCTGCGCCGCTGCCCATTCTTCAGCACTTGTGACGATGTGCTTTGCACCTTTCAATAGCCGCATTCCGCTGGCATGATCAGAGTGCAGGTGCGACAGCACGACGTAGTCAATGTCGCTGGGCTTGATGCCGCGTGCAGCGAGTACCTCGTTTATCGCAGCACCGGCTCTCTGCAGCGGCTTATTTATGGTGTTGTGTACGAATGTCAGTTCTTTGAGAGGGTTAGTGCGCACGAGAGAGTGAAAACCGGTATCAAAAACAATACGGCCTTTTGGGTGCTCTATGAGATAAGCGGTTACGGGGATGATGTACTGATACTTTTTGGAACGGAACAGGCTTGTCCACGCGAGAGGCCAAAGTGGTTTCTTGTCCGTAGGGAACACGTTGCAGATATCCACTGCGGTGCTTCCGAGCGGGAGAATGCTGACTTTAATTTTTCCTTCCATAGTGCTATCTTTCCTCTACTTTTTGTGATATTATTCAACTGATATGATTTTGCTTTTGCAGGTGAGAAGATGGCTAATTACACAGAGCGAATACTTGAGGGTACACTGCTTGAACTCATGAAGACGCGCAAGCTTAATGATATATCGGTCAAACAGCTCGTTGCCGAATGCGGCATGAACAGGAAAACCTTTTATTATCATTACGGCAGTATTGCGGATATGATCATGGATGTACTTGAACGTGAATTGCGCACTGCCGTAGCGCACAGAACATTGCCTTCAAATTGGAAAGAGGGTGGTGCTGCGGCGCTTAATTATCTGCGTATGAACAGAGCCATGATGCAAAACATCTATGCATCTGTATACTGGCCGGAAATAAAAATAGGGTTAAACAGGCTCCTTAATGAGTGCGTTGACTCAAATATCGGTGAAGCCTATAATATTTTCCTTGACCAGAACAATGGAGATGCCGCGCTTCCCGCTGGAAGCTACAATTATATTCTGCGCTTTTACTCTGGTGCGACTATGGCTCTTGTCGAGCAGTGGTTTGTCGACGGAATGAAAGAGACTGGCGAGGAATATATTGAGCTTTTCGATAATTTTTTGCACGACGGTATGTTCTATGTGTTTGATCGTTTCGTTCGTTCCAAGACGATGACACTGTAGTCTATCCGATATATAACTACTTAAAAGCTATCTGTTTAACATGTATTCTTCAGACATCGCAGCACTACGCGTCTATTTTTTGAGCTATTTTCTTCCCATGACTACCTCACCTCTTTTTATGCCAGCAAAAAGCTGCAGTTTTGATTCCGTGTCAATCGATATGTTAATTTTATAACTGTATTGGCTGATAAAACACCAGCAATTCTCGCTGCTGTGCCGTTTTCGGTACAAAGTATAAAAATGTGTAAATTAAAAAAACGGCTGCCGCTTTTCTGTATTGCGGTAGCCGTCGTATATATCTGTATTATTTTCAAACGTATTTTATGTGGGAACACTACTGTGCATCACCAGAATCAGCAGATAACACTTCACAATATTCCATAGCAATCGCGTTGTATTATCCTCATTTAAGTATTACCAGATCGGCTTTTTGCCGTTGCCGCTGTATGGCTTGGCGGGCTTGCTTTTCACGATCATCACATTCGACACGGCAATCGCAACGAAAATGACGCCTGTGATGTAGTAAGTCGGATGTCTGAATACTTCCGGGAACACCGTTGCAAACATACTGCACGGCAGGAAGTTGTTTATTGTACCTGCCAGTATCACAAGTGCAAGCCCAATAGACATACCTCTGCGATTCCTGCGCTTCATCCACAATGTGGTAGGTCCTGCTGCCATGACCATGTTCGTTACGCATGCCCACTGGAAGAAGCAGCCCTTACCGACGTACATAATGATCATCCATACAATTCCGTACATAGCTATTGTCTGTGCGATTATCAGCAACAACGCCTTGCGCTCTGTGACTTCACCGGCAACATATCCGCCGAAAATCTCTTCCCGCTCATATTTGATGGCATAGTAAACGCAGACAAATTCAAATGCATTCCACACAACAAGCGCAATGGACACTGCAAGGCAAAACCAATTCCAATTGCGTTTGGAAGCTTCGATGAAGAACAAAACGGCAAACGTGCTGTCATGGGCAATGTAGAATGTATGCATCCATATCGGGAACGGAGACGTATGTTCACGGAACACGAGCCGGAAGCTGTAAATATACTCCCAGAAGCCGAAGGCAAATGTTATTGCGGACACGACAAGCAGACTGACGTTATCAAAGGTATACGCATTGACAAGCTGATCGAAAAAATTCATGTGTCTTTCTCCTTTATTATATTTGAATCATGTATCCGCGCACACGTTGCGATCCTGCTTCGCCAGCTTATACGCATTGCACACCGCGCGTATTGACGTGAGCACACATACCGCACCGACTGCGAAGAACATGGGGTTGGAAAGCGGCGGAATAACACTTGCGAAGAAACCGATACCCGCGGGAGCAAATGTGAATATCGTTCCGAAGAGCGTGAACCACGCGAGGAATTTCATCCCCGGCTGATAGTGCCCGATCTCATCGTAGCGGCGCTGCACCATGAGGGCGAGCGTCGCGTTGGTGGACATCATTAAGAAGAGGCAGAGTGGGTCGCCGACAGTGACGCGCAGCGCCTGAAACAGCAGCACACCGATGGCGTATCCGATAAGTCCGCGCGTCCATGCATAGCGTTCAGAGACGCTCTTTCCACCCGTAAAGCGTCCGAAAACTTCCTGCCGCTCATTTTTCACACACTGCCACAGGCTGAATATCTCTATCCCTACGAAGATCATGCAGCCGATGCACAGCACCTTGAACAGCCACCAGTCGATTTTGAAAAACCACTGACTGAAACAGATGAAACCGAAAGTAACATCATGCCCAAAGTACCAACAGTGTTGCCAGAAGTAAAACGGACACTGCTTGTTTTTGACCTGCATCCACATACTTGCGCCGTATTGGATAAATCCAAAGCCGTATGTAACGAATGCGGCGATCACGATAAACGTGGGGTCAGCCATAATATTCGACATTCCCTGCTCAATTGTATACATACCTGCACCTCCAAAAATGATGTACACATGTTGAAACTTCTTCATGTGTACTCATTATATGATATACAGAAAAAATAACAATTGCCAGCTTGTGCCTTGCTGCGGAAAATTCAACACCGACGCAACTTATGGGGTACGTAACCGACAGACTTATTCTCATATGTTGAAAAGTCTACATATGTGAAGTATAATTGAATCAAAATCATTGTGTGGAGGTGCGGCAGTGAAGCGCGAGGAGCAGAGGGCGCGGACGCGGCGGAACATACGTATGGCATTTGTAGAGCTTTTGAGGGAGCAAAAGCTGGAGCAAATAACGGTAACGGAGCTTGCCGCCCGTGCGGATATTGACAGGAAGACATTCTATATTTATTATAACACGGTAAATGACCTCATCCGTGAGATAGAGGGCGAGATCGTGGATGGGCTGAAAGTCATACTTGATGACCGCAAGGATTCGGACTGGAAAGTATTTTTGCAGGGGCTGAACGAGCTTATGCAAAAGGACATTGAGTTTTATTCCGTACTCGTGCGCAACACCGACCTTGCCTGCATCGTTGCCGACTGTACAGGGATTCTTGAAGAGATGCTGTATAAGACCATTCTTTCAGGGCGGGCGCACACGTCCATCAGGGATGAGATAATCATCCGCTATACGGCGACAGGTATTCTCGGTGTTTACTCAGACTGGCTCAAAGCAGAGAAAAAAATCCCGCTCGAAGAACTGATCGATGTGCTCGGTGACGCAATGAACAGCACACTCGCGGAGTATATGAACGGTTAATTCGACTGCACACATACACAGCATTTTGAAAAAAATCAACGTATTCTTTTTCTCTGCCCTAATACCTAGAGTATTCCCTTCAAGGTGGTCCACTGTGAACCGGGGCTGGGTGCAGTGCATATGCGCAGTTGCCCCTTGGCGGTAAATCTGAACTTAATCATTGACAAGCACATACAAATTGGAAGAACGGCTGCCGCTTTCTCTGTATCGCGGCAGCCGTCGTATATATCCGTGCTTCTCCAAATCATGCAATGCTCGTTTTACTGTGGAGCGGGAGCAGTTGAGCTCGGCGGCAATGGTGTTGATCCCCGGCCAGCACTTGCGCTCTTTGTCTGACCTGTCACGCAGATACATATACACCGTCTTTGCCCGTATGGGCAGACTGTTGTCCGAGTATATCGTAGAGAAGTAGCTCACGAGTAGTCCTCCTTGTTCGGAACGTGAAGCGCTTCCGGCTTATCCGCGGCAGCTTGCTCCTGCGCTGGAGCTTCACGCCGTACTCTGCTGCGGGGACGCGCCAATGACTCTTTCGGAGGGTACTTCTTCATTATGCTCCGTATCAGCTCGTCGCGGTCGGCGTATGCGATCTTGCGATTGACGCGCTCTTCTATTTTGTACTGCTCATCAAAGGTTATGCCCCAATCGAGAAACAGCCGCAGCTTTACCTGCATAGGATGCTTGCCGGTTTTCATTACAACGAATGTCCCTTTCGGGATGGCTTTCAGCTCATCCGCCATCATAAGCGGACGCTCCATCATTTGCAGGCTCTCACTAGGATTATCCTTGCTCCGACTCACCGAGCCGGATAGAACCGTCCTGCTGCCAAGAGCTTTTGAAAGAACTTCCGCCGTCTGTGAGTTCGGCGCGAAGCCGCCGAAAATCGTGTCCTGCACGTTGTCCACGATGATCTCTGCGCCCTCCTTACCGTAATTCTTTTCAAGCTGTGCAAGTGCCTGGATTATTGGCACAAGCGTAAGGCGGCGTGAACGGCCGGCGCTGAACAGAGGAAGAATATCAAAGGCGGGCATAGTCCCCAGCTCATCGCAGAAGAATACAACACGGTTTTGCAGCTTACCGCCGTGCTCGTCCGCGACCGAGAACAGCTCACGTGAGAGGTTTTGTATCATCAGACCTGCCATGAAATTCTTGGTCTGATCCTCCTCCGGGAGTATGAGGAAGATAGCGGACTTCTTTGACGCAAAGCTCTCGGCGTCCATACTGCTGTCAAAGCAGAGGATCTGCTCAAGCTCTGTGTCCAGAAACGCATTCAGCCGTGACAGCACCGTGGACATTACCGACGCCATAGCCTGTTCGGATGAATTCAGCGCAGCCCCGGCAAACCACTTTGCTTTATGCTCCGCAGGCAGTCTGCCCATTAGCATTTGAAACTGTGTCTTTCCCTTTACGACTGACGGTTCGAGCAGCTCCTGCACGAGCTTGAACACTGAGACTATATGTCGCTTCTCCGGCTCACCGTCATTCGGCGGGAGGAACTCAGAAAGCAGCAGAATAACTGAGCACAGCAAGCCTTCTGCTGCTTCGTAAAAGTACGCGTTCTGTCCTCGATTCGAATCATCGCCGCTGGGGTTTACGATAGTTTTTGCAATAATCTTCGCGTACTTTTCCGCTTTGGCTTTTGCCGCAATATTCGACTCATCTGCTAACTCCATATCCATATACCGGTTTATAAGCGTCAGCAGATTGCTCCCGTCAGAGCGCGTGGGGTTGCGCAGGTCGATGACAGATACATCGTAACCGAAGTATCTCTTTTCACCGTTGATGGTTATGTAATATTTGTCTGCCATAACGCAGAAACCTCCTGTTTTGGAATTTTGATAAAATCAAAATTCCAAAACAGGAGGTGCGCGGATAGGTGGGCATAAAAAATGCGAACTGCCGTAGTTATGAGCTATGGCAGTTCGTTGAACAATCACTTGTGCGTTTTGTTAATCTGAAAATCTTTATGAATGGTGCTTTACTAGTTATCACCAGATAGACGCAAGTGGATAGTGGTATGTAAGTTGCTGTACCTACAAGATAACTGTATCATGTAACAAAGTTGGTTTTTCTTGCCTTAAGCAGCCAGACTCCAAAACATATATCAAGTCGCATAATTCGCAGATATCTTCCTTATGATGGCTTGCCATTATTATTATTTTATTGGAGCAACATAAGTCTTTCATAAGTTGTTTTATGTCCGCAACTCCGCTGCTATCTAGTCCATTCATCGGCTCATCTAACAAGAGAATATCAGGGTTCTCCATAATTGCCTGTGCAATTCCGAGACGCTGCCGCATTCCAAGAGAATATTTTGATACGCGCTTGCGGTCATCAGGCTGAAGCCCTACTATAGACATTGCTTGTTTGATTTGCGTATCATTTATTTTATTTTTTAATTTTGCCAGATATTTTAAGTTCGAAAATCCGCTTAAGTTAGGCAAAAAACCAGGTGTCTCAATAATTACGCCGACCGATTCTGGTATATTCATTTCTTCACCCAAAACTTTTCCGTTTATTGTAATTTGCCCTTCACTTATTTGGCTTAGCCCGCATAGACATCTTAGCAACATAGTTTTACCTGTGCCGTTTTTCCCAATCAGTCCATATATTTTCCCTGACTCAAAATCAGCAGTAACATCTCTAAAAATCCATGTCCCATCAATATTTTTCCCAATGCTTTCAAGGTTTATGTTTGTCATTTTTCTCCCTCCAATAAAGGCAAAAAACACCTACTACCATCAAAATCAAATTCATCACGACAAAATATAATGCTGCGCATCCATTTTCTTCATAAGTTGACGTTCTGCATACCATCCCCCATATGCTTGGCATGAATTTAGACATCCAAGGGATACGTTCGCTTAGCAAGTATGTGCCACCGACTAAGAGTACTACGACAACACCAGACGAGGATTCTTTGCCAAAGAAAAAATACAAAACATCCCCAATAACAGTCCACATCAAATAGCTTGAGACAACAACAAGCGAAAAGAGTATAATCTCCGAACTATTCAAATAGACGATGCCGCTGATGACATATAGCACCGCCCAAATTGTTACATTAATAAAACTTGCGCCAACAATACATTTCTTATACTGAAACTCATTTCGAAATCTTACAACAGAAAAGGTCTCAACATATGATGCCCTTTCCATTATTATTCCGTTAACAGTTAATGGTGTACACACCAGCACTAACCATCTTCCCAAAAGGAGATAATCTATGTCCCCTGAAATATAAAAAGGTGGAATACCAAGAAGAATTGAAAAATCAGGCTTTTGGGGGGAAATACAAATCACAAGCGCAAGCACATATATTAATATAACAATCGGAATGTTAATAGTTGATCTAAGTACAATACTTGATGCTTTCATATTGATTACCACAAACGACATATTTCAGTCTTATTAATTACCTTTTTACAGCAAGTAAGAAGAATTGCAATAATAGATGTATACAAAAATAATACGTACAAAAATGACATTTTCAGATACGAAACAAAATGGTATGCCGGTAATGCGCAGCATAAAAGTGAGTACCTTAGTGGAATAAAGAAACCACTGTTTGCATAAATTATATAGCCCAAAATGTGGAGAATAGAAGCAAAAACCCATCCCCAATTTTTGCTAGTCAGCAAGTTGAAGAGTAGTATACACAGCCCTAGAATAATTGTGTATAATGAGTTGAAAAAAAGAGTCAAAAAAACCGCATATAACGGAGTTGTAGAATGAATGAAATCAGGATACGGAAAGCTTATTCTAAAAATATTAGCTGCAAAAGATGGTTGCGAATCGGCTAACATATAAATTGCTTTACTCCACGTGTTGGCAAGAGAGACTCCACAAAAAAGAAAAGAAAATAAAACTGTAAAAAAAAGCAATATCATTGAGTAAACGATGCAAGAAAGGAAAATATATATGATCTGGGAATCCAACCATTTTCTACGACCAATTCTAATAATTTCATATTTACTTAACGGCGTAATAAATGGTGCGTCTGATATTAGCAATAAATTACCTAGAAATAATCCCAGAAAAATCTGCGCAGTTGATCCTGCAATTATATATGCCTCGAATACCTGTACAGAAGTTCCAACCGCATTAGAAAAACTGAAGTATCTTGTAATATTATATAAACATAAGCCTATACCAAGTAAAACGGAAGAAATCGCGCGATAATCTCGTCGCCAAGATTTAATACGATTCCACGCCAGAAACAATAATTTCATATTATCACTTTCCTTCGAATATTCGATACCGACAGCCCAAAAAGTGCAATGATAAGTATAGATTGATAGCACAAAATAAACCAAAGTGAAGGAATAAACTCTGAATCTCCACGTAATAAATACACCGGATTAAATGCCTTGTCGGCCAAAATGAACCACAGAACCTGATATAAAACAAAAGGGGCAATGTATGTAACATAGCAATTAGTAAAATAAGTTGAAACAACTAAGCCCACTAATGCCCACAGGCAGCCAAACAAAAAAGCAAGCAGAATTTTCATTGCAACTACAGCCAATCCGTAATACTTCAAAATTAAATCCATTCTTGCCCATATTGATTTGTACATAAAGCGCACTGTATCCTCGGTATCGGGCTGATTTGATAGAATAGCACATACTAATATGGTAACACCTATTGTTGCCGCCATTGTAAACCCACCAGAAATTGCAACCGATAAGCAGCGCTGGCGTGAGTATTTCTTTGTTCCTATTCTTGCAATAATTTCATTTATAAACCCGGAATTATAGTCTATACAAAAGCTGTCTGCAAAAGGTAATACACAAAATATGGCTGCAAAAGGCGTATAATCGCTGAGTCCAAACGGTACGCTTAAAAATTGAAAGAAGGTTCCCTGCGTTGAATGTATAAACGCGCTATAAAGCGGACGTAGAAGGATGATTAATCCAACTAATAACGATACATAGATTTTCGGGGAGAGCATTATTCTTCTGAAATCACTTTTAACCATATATCCTCCCGTCCCTAATAATAAAGACCGCAAAAAGTGCAGTCATCAGCAAAAAAAAGAATTTCATACTTTTCTTCCATTGCGTTCACTGTTTCCCATGGTTCCAGTTTAGTGCGAATATCAGTACAGCTAAAGCACCATACTGGTCGCAAATTAATCAATCCATCATTAATTTCTTGTGCCTTATATTCAAAAGAAATGTTGTCAATATAGACCGTTTCACCTTGAGAAAAAAGGTAGAAGTTATTTTTTAATTCATCAAGTACATTTTCTAGCGGCACAAGTCGTTCTATTGTACTGATATCTGTGGTCTCTAACAGTATTGTCCCATACAATTGGAATATTTCTGTTGCCGAAAACATGGCACAAGCGTTAATAACACCTTCGTTCTGATCGCATTTCATATTTACAGGAATTCCGTCATAAAAAGCTTGTAAAGTAATGTAATAATAACCCGATTTTCCCGAGTCAGTGTTATTGGCAGCAAGAACATTCCATGGCTTGAAAGAAAAGCAAGAATAATCGGAGAGAAAATCAGCCACTTTTTCAGATGCTTCTTTCGCGGAGAGAGTCATTTTGGTCGGAATTATGTCAGTGATATAGTTACTTTCAAATAGATGTTCAACCTCACACAAACTACACGATAGATCATTTTCTACATCAATATAATCGAGATAACCAGATTGTCTGACAGAAAATGATGTCAAGAGCTTGTCGTCGCATTCCTTACTCCAATTAATCTGGTCTGTTATACTGCCAGTCATACTAGCATCTGGATATTTTCTTAGAATAAAATCGTAGACCATTTTATCCATGTATGTTTCGCTGAATCGAAGTTGTGGCATGACCACTGTTGAAATGTCTCCTAGTGTAACATCTGCATCTATAAGCAAAGTTACACCCTGACTTGCAAATTCATCCTTTATTACATGCGGTGTGTATACTTGTATGTTTTCTTTTGTTTGAGAAATATCCTCTATATTTTGAGCGTTACTCTTGCTGTTTGCGTCTATTTTACAGGATGTCAAAAGAAGTAGTGGAAGAAGTCCAACCAGAGTTATCGCTATATATTTTTTTATTTGCACTATATAATCTCCTCTTAAAATATTGGAATATATTGCGTTTGAATCTATAGCAACTGCTCCTTTTTGTAAAATACAACAAAATATAATTATCAATTAATCATATAGGCAGGAACATGTTCCTGCCTATATGATTTTAGAATTTACGGGTTTGTATAATCTGAATTGAACACTCCTGCGCAACTATAAGTGCCTGTATAATCATTGTCTATACGTGCACCAACATAATATGCACGTCCGGTTATGTTTTGATTAGTTCTATATGCTGGATGTATAATTCCCATACCACTAATCCAATACGCGGGACTAGTCTTTGTTGCAATATAGTAATGTCCGGAATCATAATAGGCCATAAGGAAAGCGAAGCCCCAACCGGGTGCATTATTTGAAGTCGTTTTTACGGTCGCCGCGTCTCCTGCATACACCTTTGTATTAGATGCCCCAGTATACATCATATAAGTTGTCCCAGTATTCTCCAGATTGAAACTATACGCGACATTATCTGCATATGCTGGAATTACTGTGCTGATACTGATAATAACAACAAGTATTATCATTGCAATCAGTTTTTTTGTTCGCTTCATGTTTTACTCCTTTCATAATTTGTTATTGCAAATACCCAGTCATGTGCACCTGCTGGATAAGAGCTTTAACTTTTCAATTTTATTATCTATTGTGTCTTAGTTTGGTGCGCTAACTTGTTTGCCTTACCAATGACAAGCAACAAGCCTTCAAGGAATAAACTGAATACGCAAGGGTAAAGCATTGTTGCGTATTTGCAAATTAGGCTCAATATAGCAACAAGCAAAATAATCGCCATAAATAAACATGTTTTCCTTCTGTATACTTTCTTCTCTTCTTCTGTCAGTTGTTTTTCTTTAGTGTCCAACGGGCTCAGAGCTAAAATACACATTGCGCTTAGAATAAGTTCGATAATCGGCAGAGCAAGCAAAGAATAATCAATACAAACCTTCATAGCTACTGTGCAAACAAATAATGACAGTGATGTGAAAATCATGCAGGCACACTCTGTGGAAGCATGTATCCCCCCGGCATATTCCCTTATCACGGCAAACATTATATAGAAAGCTACGCTTTCAAGAACAATTTTAAAGATTATACCTAAAATGACAGCAACTAAGAAATACAATGTTTTCGAAATAAGAATATAAAAGCCATAAATATATAATTCCCTGTTATCCTGCGTTACAGTATCATATTTGCAAAGTACATTTGCTGCCGTCTCTGCCAGTTTAGTTATCATCTCTGTTTACCCTTGAACCTGCCAAGATCTGCTGGAACTTTTGGCTGGAAAATTGCTATGCATGTAGTATTGTTTGCGTCTCTTTTCAATGCGCTTTCGGCCGCAGCTTTCGCGACCTTGCTAATGAGTTTTTTCGCTTTTTTCATTGAGCACACCTCCTCTCTTGGATAAAGATTATCATTTTTAATGGTCTCATTTCAATACTTTGTGACGAAATACAGATAAATCATGTGAAAATGCAGAAAATACAAGCGTCGCAGATAAATTCCGTGTACCTTTGTTCAAAAAGCCGATTGTTGATGATAACATAATACGCGGTGATAAAATGAAGCTTAACAAAATATTGATTGGAACAAGAATAATGCAGCAGCGAAAAGCTTGCGGCTATACTCAGGAACAGCTTTCTGAGAAAATTGATTACTCCAAAAATCATATTTCCAGTGTTGAAAGAGGGCTTTGTGTACCAACTACACAGTTTATTTTTAAAATATGTGATACTCTTGGCGAAACTCCAGACTTTTATTTAATCGGCAAAACAAATACGCAGACAAATGAAATTGTTAAATTGATTGAAAGTCTTCCGCAAGATACACAGAATTTAACTCTGAAATTAATTGAGACTTATATTGATAATATTTGACGCTAATAGTAATAGGTAGTATAATAATCGTGCTGAAAGCAATCTTTTTCAGCACGATTATTATATATTTTCAGGTGAGTGGTATGAGAATCCTGATTTGTGATGACGAAGCAGATTATCTTGACCAGCTTTATGTACATATAAATAAATACATGCAAAATCATTTTATCGAATGTAACATTACTGTAACCCAACAGCCATTGAGCATTATTCGCAGCGATGCAGCTTTTGACATTGCTTTTCTTGATATTCAGATGGAACAGATAGATGGGATCTCATTGGGTAAAGAATTAAAGCGGCGCAACAATAAGCTCGCTTTATTTTTCGTAACAAATTATTGTGAATATCAGGATGATGCAATGGACTTACAGGCTTTTCGTTATTTTGAGAAGCCATTTGATGTAAACAGGCTGTACGCTGGTTTAGATAAAGCAATGGAATATATTGACGGTGCATATATAGATGTTTTTCTCTCCGGTGACGGTGTTCAACGGCGCATTTTGGTCGACAATATTATGTATGTTATGAGAGATAACCGTCGTGTTGTAATGGTAACGAACAACGGTTCTTTCAATGTTAAGGAAAGCTTTGAGGAATGTTGTACTAAACTGCCATCTTTGTTCTTTTATAAGGTGCATAATTCGTTTTTTGTAAATCTTCACTATGTAAATGAATACGCCTATTCAGAACTGCTCCTGTCAAACGGCGAACGTATATCCATTGCCTCACGCAAGCAGGCAAGCTTTCGGAAAGTTTGGTTTGAATATCTGAGGAGACGATAAACTATGTCAAATCTGCTGCTGTTCTTTTTTGTATACATTTTTGAAATGTTGATATCGTACATCGTGTTCTCGTCAGTAAGCAGTAAAAAATATCGTATCTCAATCATCCTCGCTTTTGGTTTTCTGGTTTTCGAGGGCGGGGCAGTATTAAATTACTTATTTGCTAACACGATTTGGGTAAATTTAATTTATACTTTATTATCGAACTATCTGTTTGCAGTTGTTTTTTTTCGCATACCACATCGTTCAGCCATAATATATGTGATTCTTATGAGCATTTTTTCTGCTGCATTTGAATTTGCAACAATTTTTGCGGCGTCAGTTATATATGGAGCTGAAATAACAGAATACAATTCTAATTTATCATTGATGATAATTGAAGCCTCTATTAGTAAAACGCTTTATTTGATTGCCTGTGTTCTTCTCGCATATTTTTCACGCAGTAAGTCTTCTCTTGATAAAATTCCGAGAAGTTTTTATTTTTTCCCTTTTTGTGTTTTGCTTTCTCTGATATCGTTTTGGTATATCAGCGCTGATGAAACACTAAGCGAAACAGACCAATTGCTCCTGTCAATCACAAGTATTATCCTTCTAAGCTCAACAGTGGTGTTGTTTATCAATTATCAGTATAGTGCAGAAAGAGAGGACGAGTATATAAAAGTCAAAAGCGAAAATGACAGACTACAGATTGAAAAAGTGCACTATGATATCCTTGAAAAACAAAACCAGCAGCTTATGATGTATGCACATGACGCTAAGAATCATTTAGCTGCCATTCAGCGTTTAAGTACAGATCCCCGCATAAATGAGTATGTCCAAAAATTATCCCACCAGTTAAAAACTTACGCAAACAGTTGTCATAGCGGTAATATTATGCTAGATGTTATTATTGATAGGTATACTGCTGAGTGCGAAATACGGGGAATTGAATTTTTATACGATGTCAGGCTATGCAATTTAAATGGCATTGAAGACATTGATATTGTGTCTATACTCAGCAATCTGTTAGACAATGCAGTGGCATCAGCAGAACAGTCCACAGCAAAAAGGCTCTCTTTGGAGACCGCTAACAGGAATACATACAGTGTAATTGTAATAAGCAATAGTTGTAATGTTAGGCCTTCCTCATTAGGCGAGCAATTGTTAACAACTAAAGAAGATCGGAAATTGCATGGTTTTGGTCTCAAAAGTGTTGGAAAAACGCTCAAAAAATATAACGGAGATTTTTCTTGGGAATATGACGATAATAATAAAACTTTCATCGTAACTGTCATGATTCCTAAGCAGAGATAAATTTTAAGAATTCGTTTCTTGGTGAAAGGAATTGGCTATTAATTCGTATTTTTCAGTGGCTGTCCATGCTCTATTCTGATTCTTATGCCGTAATGCCTCCGGTTCGCAGGCTTATGCTCTATGGATTATTCAGTTATCAATGTGCAACTTGTTATTGCAATTTACAGTTAAAAAATTCTGCCTTAAAGCGGGACCTTTTTTCGCTTTGATCTGACAACAAAAATTTAATTGCTATCTCCTTATCATTCATTCTGAAGAGATACACTATTCCATATACCTGCTCCAGTTTCATGCCATTGTCGTAGACCACACCATATGGTGTGACTGTGCCGCTGCCGCTCTCAATGAGCCGCCGAGCTGTTTCCTCACCGTTCAATGCTTCCAACTCAGCAACAGTTGCGCAGCCGCCATGCAGGTTCATGTAGTGGTCACGGCCAACAGCGGCAAGGTCAGAGAAATCTGTGATAACTGTGGCTTCCTGACAACAGAAGGTCAGGTTGATAAGCTCCTTCAGTTCAGAAAGCTCCAGTTTGTGAGCCATTGCCTGAAACTGAGCAGCTTCTCCGGCATCGAAACTATCCAACCGCTTGGCAAGATAGTTCAGTTCCTCCACATTGACGGTGAGCTTTTCCGTACGCTTGAGCACAGAGTAAAAACTATCGATTTCTTCCACCTGACAGTCAGCTTTGAGTGCATCACCAATTTCCAATGCCCTCAGCAGTTCCATGCAGTGTGCGTACTGGTCATGTGGGATAGGGAACGGAATGGTTACCACGCCGTATTCCGGGTGGTTTGGATTTCCGAGTACGACATGAATAATCATTTTTTCACCTCCTGCATTTCAGTTCTCAGGCACTTGCCGTCGCCGTGCCAACAGATGAAACCGTGAGCAGGATAATGACAACCATTGCACTGCTCGTATTTACGGCACGTCACCAGCTCGTTGTCCGGAAGCCCAGCGTCCGTCAGATTCTTGAACGCCTGTTTGATTTCATATTTTCTCACTTGAATCCCTCCCAAATGCAAAAAAGGCCGGAACTTTCAATTTCTCAAAAGTCCCGGCCTTACCGATTTATTATTCTGTTGTCTATCCAAATTACTCGCTCATGTTTCACCTCCAGATATAACAAAAGCGCCA
>CAYTOU010000011.1:0-21492 GCA_964439295.1 uncultured Oscillospiraceae bacterium | reverse complement strand
GGGTGGCGCGGCGGTTTGGGAACGTGACCTCTCCGCCCACTGCGGTGGGCACCTCTCCTTTCAGGCGAGGCAGGGGCTTAGTTACGGCGTAACTCGGCGTTTTGCCCCCGTGATTTCTACAGCGAAGCAGGGCAAAGCAACATCATAACTCCGTCCTAACCCATGGCTCGCCTGAAAGGAGAGCTGCCGCCGCAGCGGCTGAGAGGTCACCGTAACTCCGCATACTAACTCAGACTGTTCCCTAGTCCCTGTTCCCTAATCCCTCTCACGCCCCCGCATTCTAACTAAAGCTAACGGCTAACCGCTAACAGCTAACGGCTACCCTCGTCCCTCGTCACGCTAATATACCCCACCTCGGGATAGTTAAATAGCCTCAGCGGGAATTCGCTATTGCCTAAGCCGCGCGAGACTATCATTACGCGGTCGTTTTCGACAAACATGCCGGCGTCGTAGTGCGGGAACATGCCCTGATCGGGCGAATATATGCCGCCTATGAAGGGCAGGCGCCACTGACCGCCATGTGTATGTCCGGTCAGGAGCAGGTCAAAGTTCTTATTCTGATACTCTTTAAACTTAAGCGGATAGTGGCTGAGCACCAGTTTAAAGCCGCCGATTTCGTCAAGGCGCGCAAAGAGGCGGTCTATGTCGGGGTTTGCTTCTTCGTTCAGTCCCAGTATGGACACGCGCTGACCGTTCTTTGAGAAGATTGCGACGTCGTTTTCGATCACGCGCACGCCGGCCTTACGCAGCATATCGCGCTCGACAGGCCATTCGTCTATGCGCGTTTCGTGATTGCCGGGTATAGCGTACACGGGTGCTATCTTGGTAAGACCCGCGAGCGAGTCCACAAACGCGGGCACATTATCGGCCCACTTATGTATTATGTCGCCGGTAATGACTATCATGTCGGGTTCAAGCGGTTTAATCTGTGCAATCAGCTTTTCGTTATTCGCGCCGAAGCGTTTGGAGTGCAAATCGCTTAGGTGCACAATTGTGATATCCTCTTCAGCATCGGATGGCACGTAATAGCGCGATGTGACCAGGCGATTGTTTTCGCGCCGCAAAAACCAGTAGATTACTGCCAGCACAATCAAAACTACAAATATGTCCATTAATGACCTCCGATTGCGATCATCGCGCCTGTTTTGCTTTATAACGCATATTGCGGCATATGACAATGGGCTGCCGATATTATCGACAGCCCAGATGCATTATTTCAAGCGATTAGTTGTTTTCGCCCTCGTCACCGATAGCGAACTCGTCGCCCAGAGAATCGGCTGCGCCTTCTTCAACGCCGTCGAATGCCTCGTCCTCGAGTACCGCACGGATGCTCAGGCTGATGCGCTTGGCATCGGTGTTGACATCCAGTACCTTTACGCGTACGATGTCGCCAACCGATACGGCATCCTCAACCTTGGCAATGCGGGTCAGGGCGCACTGGGAGATGTGAACCAGACCGTCAAGGCCGGGCTCCAGCTCAACGAAAGCACCAAAGGTGGTGATGCGGACTACCTTGCCCTCGACTATGGAGCCGACGACATACTTCTCACCCGCAACGTCCCAGGGCTTGGGCTGGGTGTGCTTGTAGCTCAGCGAAATGCGCTCGCGCTCGCGATCCATGGACTGGATCTTTACCGGTATCTCCTGATTGATGGACACTACATCGCTCGGATGCTTTACGCGACCCCAGCTCAGATCGGTCACATGAACCAGACCGTCAACACCGCCGATGTCAACGAATGCACCGAAATCGGTCAGGCGGCGTACGATACCGTTAACAACGGTGCCGACTTCCAGCTTGTCCCAAATCTCGGCCTTCTTCTTGGCCTCTTCAGCGATAAGAACTTCCTTGCGGGAAGCAACTATGCGCTTCTTCTTCTCGTCTACTTCGATGATCTTGAGCTTCATGTCCTTGCCGACGAAGTCCTCGATCTTCTCTACGTAGCGCTGGCTCAGATGGGACGCGGGAATGAAAGCCTCTATACCCATAACGGAGGCGATCAGACCGCCCTTGACGGCCTTCTTGCCCACGGCATCGACGTATTCGCCCGCTTCGTACTTAGCCATAATGGCATCCCAGTTGCGCTTGTTGACGATGTTCTTCTGGGACAGGATTACATTGCCCTCGCCATCGTTAACCTTGACAACCTCAACCTCGATTTCATCGCCGATTTTAACATCGGGCGTGCAAAGCTCGGACTTCTTTACAAGACCATCCGACTTGTAGCCGATATTTACGCAGACCTCGTCTTCGGTGATCTGGACAACCTTGCCCTTGATGATATCACCGGGATGGATCTGTACCATCGTTTTTTCAAACGCGGCCTCGAAATCCGGCTCCTCCTGCGGGGCAGTTTCCAGGACTACGTCCTGCTTCTCAATGTCGTTCATGCGTGCAGCAACCTCCTTAAATGTGCCATCCGGCGTGCTTGCGCCGGCTGTTATGCCGATTATACCCCACGGGCCGGCCCATTTTTCAGGGAGGTCACGCGCGGTTTCGACCCATATTGTATTGGTGCGGGCGCGGCATATTTCGTATAGCTCGCGCGTATTCGCGCTGCCCTTGCCGCCGACTATTATCATCATGTCCGCACTTTCGGCCAGGCTCTGTGCCTCGCGCTGTCTTTCGCGCGATGTGGAGCAGACCGTGTTTTGGCTGGTCAATTCGGGTATGCGGGTTTCGAGATACGCCTTTACGCGCTCGAAGCGTTCGCTTTCGCATGTCGTCTGCGCCACCAGAAGTGCCTTTTGCATATCGGGTAGCGACGCCGCCTCGGTTTCATCGGAGACGACATAGCTTTCCTTGCACCAGCCGCAGGTGCCTATTACCTCGGGATGTGTGCGCTTGCCCACGACTATTACCGGCGCGCCGCATTCCTGCGAATAGCGGCTTACCAGATCGTGTATGCGCTTGACGAAGGGGCATGTCAGATCCAGTACTTCGTGACCCAACTCTTGGAGCCTAAAAAGTACATCGGGCGTCACGCCGTGCGAGCGAATCGCAACCTTATGCGTATCCGCCTCTTCGGGCGTATCGACCGCACGCGCGCCGCGCGCCTTAAGCGCATCGACCGCCTGACGGTTATGCATAAGTTCACCTAACGTGCATATGCTTTCGCCCGTGTCCAGCTCGTGCTCGACTGCCTCGACCGCGCGCCTTACGCCAAAGCAAAAGCCTGCGCTGTTTGCTATGACGACTTTCACGCAGTACCTCCCCGGTGTCTTTGACCTATATCAGTCAATATAATAATACCACACCTTCTTGCCTATATTCGAGCATACCCCTGTCATATCCTGCAAATCAGCCCGTTAATTTTCGGTTACTTATTGTTTTGAGCGTCGTGACGCTTATCTTTGAGCGCAATTACGCGATTTGCGACCTCGCCGCTGACGTTCGTTATAAGCTCCTTGCTTATGCGCGCGCCGTCCTTTTCGGGCTTAAACGCTTCGCCAATGTCTATATACGTGCGATGAAACAGCTTATACTTGCCCTCTATATGCACGGGCACAATGCTCGCGCCCGAGCGCAGTGCGATCATGCCCACGCCGCCTGCGACCTCGAATGACGAATCGTCCTTTACACGCGTGCCCTGCGGGAATATGCCCACCACGCCGTCGCCCGACAGTATGTCAAGGCTTTTGCGTATGGCGTTTATGTCCGCGCTGCCGCGATCCACCGGAAACGCGCCTAAGGCTGTTATTATCCACGCGACGAACTTGTTTTTGAACAGTTCCTTCTTTGCCATAAAGCAAATCTGGCGGTCAAAGACATGTCCCAGCATAAGCACATCCCAGTTGGATATGTGGTTGCTGACCACAATCACGGGACCCTGCGGAAGAGTACGCTCACCCACAATGCGTACGCCGAAAAGGAAGGCGAGCAGCTTTGCAAATATCAGCCCTATCCTATACGTTATGGTCATCGGCACGTACCTCCGCACGCTCTGCGTATTGCATGATCGTCGCGACTACCTCTTCGATTGTCATATCGCTGGAATCCACCAGATGTGCGTCATCGGCGCGCATGAGCGGGCTTATCGCGCGGTGCGTGTCGCGCCAATCGCGCTCGTTGACCTCGCGCAGGATCGTGTCGTAGTCGCAGGGAACGCCATTGTCCTTGAGCTGATCCACGCGTCTTTGTGCGCGCACCTCGGGCGACGCGGTCAGGTATATCTTGACCTCGGCATCCGGGAATACCTTGGTGCCTATGTCGCGCCCGTCCAGTATAACGCTGCCGTCCTTGGCAAGCGCGCGCTGTTTATCCAGTAGCCACTCGCGCACCACGGGCAGTGCCGACACGTGCGACGCGGCATCACCCACTTCTTCTACGCGCAATAGCCCTGTCACGTCTTCCCCGTCCAATATAATATCGGGTTTGCCGTTTGAAGAGCAACGCACGTTCAAATCGGTATTTTTGAGCATATCGTTAATGGCGCTTTCGTCGTCCTGCGGCACATTCAGGCGCATCGCCTTTAGGCCAATCGCGCGATACATAGAGCCGGTATCCAGATATGCAAATCCCAGCTTTGCCGCGAGCCCCTTGGATATTTCGGATTTGCCCGCACCCGCGGGACCGTCGATTGCGATTATCATTTGACCTACCCTCCAATGTTGCCGCGCGTTATATCGGCTATTGCCGCGTAAAACGCATCCTTATACGACTTCATATGCTCGACCGTTGAGAGCGCCATGTCGCCGCTTTGCATCATCTGTTCAAGCTCATTTAGGCTTACCCAGCGCGCATCGCTGGTTTCGCCGGGCTGAAGCTTTATGCCGGATGTATCATTGACAACGGCGATAAAGTTGTCGCCAAAAAACGGTGCTGCCTTGGACGTGCCCAGAAAGCGCACATCCTCGCGCGCGACCTTAATTCCGGTTTCCTCATATAGTTCGCGTATCACCGCCGCAACCGGCTCTTCGCCGTGCTTGAGATGACCGCCCGTGTTTTCCCACTTGCCGGGGGCATAGCGCTTTTGCATGCTGCGCTTTGTGATGAGGAGTTTACCATTGCCGTCGACTATCCATATGCCGACTGCGACTATGAATTCGCCATCATTAAGCGGCTCGCCGCGGCGCTTTGTGTAGCCCAGCATTTTGCGCTCGCCGTCATATATGTCCAGTATCTCTTCGCCGTCAGCCATTTGCGCCCTGCTCCCCTGCCCACTCGGCGGCGCTTTGACCCGCCAGTGCGCCGGTTGAGAAGGCAATCTGTAGGTTAAAGCCGCCCGTCAGCGCGTCCACGTCCAGCATTTCGCCGGCGACAAACAGGCCTTCTTCGCGCTTTACCATGAGCGTTGAGGGGTTTACCTCCTTAATGCTCAAGCCGCCGCGCGTGATTATCGCCTCCGAAAAGCCGCGCGTGCACTTGACGGTCAGCGGAATGGCCTTTAGGAACTCGGCAAGCTCGCGCAGTTGCTTTTTGTTGAGCTGGTATACGGGCACGAGCGGATCCAATCCGCTCTGCGCGGCTATTACCGGCGCCATTGCGCGCGGCATTAGCGCCTCCAGCATGCTCTTGAGCTGCTTGCGCCCTGCCTGCTCTACCTCGCGCTCCAGTCGCGTCACCAGCATATCGACCGTCAGCGCGGGCTTTAGGTCGATGAAAAGGCGCGTGCCTTCGGGCTTTTCGCCCATGTAGCTTGAGCATGACAGCACCAGCGGTCCGCTTATGCCGAAGTGCGTAAAGAGCATTTCGCCTTGATCGCAAAAGGCGGGCTTTTTGCCCTCGCCCATGCGCAGCGATACGTTCTTTAGCGATATGCCGGTCAACTCACCCGGCCAGCGCTCCTCGGTTTCGATGGGCACAAGCGCGGGGCGCAACGGCTCCACCTTAAGCCCCATATCCTGCATAAGGCGCGCGCCGAATCCGTCCGAACCGGTCGTGGGGTAGCTCGCGCCGCCCACGGCTACTATTACCGCGTCGAATGTCTTATCGCCGCCCGGCGTGCTTACCTGCCAATGTATGCCGTCCGCCGCGCGGCTTACGGCTTTTACGCGGGTATTGAATAGCACTTTTACGCCCAGGCGGTGTATCTCGCGCTCAAACGCGCGCGTCACATCGCTCGCGTGATCCGACTGCGGGAATACGCGTCCGCCGCGCTCCACCTTTGTGGGCACGCCCTGAGATTCGATAAAGTCGATAAGCGATTGATTATCGAAAAAGTCCAGTGCCGAATACAGAAAGCGCGGATTGCGCGGCACGTTGAGCAAGAACTCCTGCCCCGATGCCGTGTTGGTCATGTTGCAGCGGCCCTTGCCCGTTATGTATATCTTTTTGCCCAGCTTTTCGTTGCGCTCTATCAGCGTCACGTGTGCGCCGGCGCGCGCGGCGAATACCGCCGCAGCCATGCCCGCCGCACCGCCGCCTATTATGCCTATCTCACTCATTTTAGGTATTTTCCCTGCCCAGGAACACGTGATACGTATCCCATATTCCTTCAAGTGTCTCCAGTCGCTTGGTAACCTCATCGCGCTTGCTAAGACCCATTGCGACAAGCAACGCGTTTATTACCGAAAGCGGCGCGGCCAGAGAGTCTACGAACGACGCCATATCGGACTTGGCCATCAGGCAATAGTCCGCCAGCGCGTGCAGCGGCGACATGGGTCCGTCGGTTATCGCGACCAGCTTTGCATTGCGGCTGTGCGCGAACTCCATCGCCTCGACAGTACGCGTGGCATAGCGCGGGAATGATATGCATACCAGCACATCGTTTTCGCCAATGCGGCTGAGCTGTTCGAATACGTCCGACATGCCCGATGTAACCACGGTGACGTTGTCGGCAACGAACTTCATATAAAAGCCCATGAATTCGGCCAGAGGCGCGCTGGAGCGCAGACCGAATATGTATATGTGTTCGGCATTGCGCAGAGTTTCGACGACATTATCGAACACCTGCTCGTCGTTTATGTCTATGGTATTGCGGATGTTCTGCATATCCGCCTTGAGTACGCGACTTAGTACCATGGACTGAGGCATCTCGGTCGACATTTCAAAGCGCTGCGACGCGGTCAATCTGTGGCGGATAAGCTCCTGCAGTGCCTTTTGCAGCTGCGGATAGCCGTCATAGCCCAGAGCATCGGCAAATCGCACCACGGTCGATTCGCTTACGCCCACGTACTCGCCCAGCTTGGACGCGGTCATGAAAGCCGCCTTGTCGTAATGCGCCACTATGTATTCAGCTATGCGCTTATGGCTTTTAGACAGCTTGCGTCCGGACTGATTGAGCCTTTGTATCAGTTCCTGTGTCTCCTGCATTTTATGTAAGTCTCCTTGCGGTATGATGCGCACCCTTACGTAGGCGAGCGCATCCTGTAATCGGCTTAGCGCCGTGCTGTTGCTATTATACCGCGTGGAATGTTACTTGGCAAGCAATGCGGAATTTATTTCGTCGAAATCCTGCAAATTCTATAGTTCAGCGCCCCATATGCGCCGCTAAATGCCATTTATGAATTGCGTCATTCAAGTTTTGTGCGTCCAGTCGATGCTGAGCACGCTGTATACCGCCTGGCCGTGCATCAATAAGTCGCTATCACAGCCCGATGTATAGCCGGAATAGCCGTTGGTCGACTTAAACGTAATCAAATCATCCTGCTCGCTTTCAAGAGCAAAATATACATGTCTGTCAAGTGCGCCCAGCTCGGCCTTTATGAGCTTTTCCGGGTTGCCCGCAGGTACGTTAAGGCTTATAAAGCGATCGCTGCTCGTATCGTTCATGGTCATATCGATAGCCGTGCGCGTGAACTTGAGTGTCGTGGCAAAGTCGGTATTGCCCATATCGGTGGACACCGCCAGCGCGCGCACGCCCTGCATGCGTGCCTCGGCAGCCGCGCCTATCGTGCCCGAATAGTGTACGTCCATCGCGGCGTTGTAGCCGTTGTTGATGCCGCTTATGACCAGGTCAAACGGCTTATCGGCAAACGCTTCCAGCCCCACCATCGTGCAGTCCGCCGGAGTGCCGTCTACGGCATAGGCGCGCGCATTGCCGCGCTTATACCTGTGCACGGTCATATATTGTCCCAAGGATATCGAATGTGAATAGCCGCTACGCTGCTCGGAAGGCGCGCAGATCGTCACATCGTTGTCTTTAGACAGTTCATCATATAGCGCCCATATGCCGGGCGACTTAATTCCATCATCATTTACAAGCAGTATGCGCATTTTATTCCAATCCCCCTTAAGTACAATTCTATCAGCGTACGCGGCGTTTGGCAATATGCGCATATGTATATTCTATAATCAAAAGGCGATATTAAAGCGGAGGCAATATTGCCGCGGTTTATCTTAACGTATTGTGCTTTTTTGCGATTTGTGTTATCATCTGGTCAGAGATATTCTTGACTTGGGAGGTTCAATATGTTATCTGAATTTGACTATATGGCCTTTGATAAAATTCCCGAGTGGGAGCTGTATTCGCATTCGCTGGACGTAGAATTACGTCAGTGTACGGACGAAGGGCGCGATGTATCGAAATACGCCGACGCGGTAAAAGCCATACGCGCATTGCCCCGAAGCGCGGTGCGCGAGCAGCTGGGCGATGTGATGTACCGCGCGCTGACAAGTGCGCCCATGCGCGAGGACTTCCCTTATTGCGAGCCGGATGATATTAGCGACATACTAGCCGCCCGTCCCGAGCAGAGACCCGATAAGCGTCCGCTGCCCGATATGGCACAGTTGCGCAGTCGCGTACGCGGCGCATGGCTGGGACGCATATGCGGATGCCTGCTGGGCAAGCCGGTTGAGGGCTGGCATAGTCCGGATATAGAAAAAATCGCGCAAAGGCAAAACAACTGGCCGCTACACACCTACCTGCACCTGGATGAAGAGGGCTTAAAGGCAATCGGGCACGAGGACGGCAAAGGCGGGGCGTGGATAGACACATTGAACGGCGCGGCGCCTTCGGATGACGACACCAACTATACGACAATGGCGGCACTGTGCATAGTCGGAAAGCATGGGCGCGACTTTACATCGGATGATATCGCACATGTGTGGCTCGAGAGTCAGCCCAAGGACGCGTACTGCACGGCCGAAAGGCGCGCTTTTTGTAACTTCGTGCGCGGCATAATGCCGCCCATGTCCGCTATATACAAGAATACCGACCGCGAATACATAGGCGCGCAGATACGCGGCGACTATTTCGGCTACATTAACCCGGGCGATACCGAGACTGCCGCAAACATGGCGTGGCGCGACGCGCGCATATCGCATGTTAAGAACGGCATATACGGCGAGATGTTCATTTCGGCAATGTTGGCGCGCGCGGCAGTGTCGGGCGATATTGAGGACGTCATAAAGGCGGGTCTAAGCGAGATCCCCGAAAAGTGCCGCCTTGCCGAGGCAGTCAATGAGGCGCTCACCTGGCATAAAGAGGGACTTTCGGCGCAGGAGTGCTTTAAGCGCATACATGAAAAGTACAACGAATACAATGCCTACGATTGGGTACACACGATATCCAATGCCGAGATAGTCACGCTGTGCCTGCTCTACGCGCACGAGGATTGCGCGCGCGCAATATGCATGGCAGTCGAGCAGGGCTTTGATACCGACTGTAACGGCGCGACCGTAGGGTCGATACTGGGCATGATGCATGGCGAAAACGTGCTGGGCGAAGCGTGGACAAAGCCGCTGTGCGGCAAACTGCGCACCGGCATATTCGGACACGATATCGTATCGATTGACGATATGATAGAGCTGACAATAAAGCATATGCCGCCGGAAATAGCGAAGGGTAAGGCGATTTAAGGCGGCGGATTATCGATGACGAAACGCTTGAATACGTCTGGGTAATCTGGGAGAAAAATGGAAACCAATACGAACCGATATTTGAAAGATTTACAAACTGACAGAGGCGCTTCCCGCAAGGGAAGCGTTTTTTAAATGCCCTATCATATTAACCAAACTCGCAATCCCCCACACGCCCCTCCACGCTCCGCCATCCGCGCACTAACTCCAACTGACCATTGTCCACTGTCCACTACATCGTAACTCCGCACACTAACTCAACCTGTTCCCTAATCCCTGTTCCCTAGTCCCTCTAACGTACCCCGCACACTAACTCAAGCTAACGGCTAACCGCTAACAGCTAACAGCTCCCCAGAAAATGTGAACAATATGTAAACAACCACATCAACCTATTGCAAAAGTCGGATTTCTGACTTATAATGCAATAGTCAAAGATAGTCAAAGGTAATTGACATACCGAAAGGTTTGGTGATGCTTGTGGAAACCAAAGATTACTACGCCATACTGGGCGTGGACAAGAAGGCCACGAGCGACGATATAAAGAAAGCATACCGTAAGCTGGCCAAGAAATATCACCCCGACATCGCGGGCAATACAAAGGAGAATGTCGATAAGTTCAAGCAGCTTTCGGAAGCGTATGAGATACTGAGCAACGAGGAAAACCGCCGCAAGTACGATCAGTTGATGGACGATATAAAGAACGGACGCAATCCGTACGGAGGCGGCGCGAGCGCGGGTCAGGGCGCGGGCGGCTGGCATACGTACACCACAAACGGTGGCGGTGCGGGCGGCTTCGGCGACTGGGACGACATACTGTCGCAGTTCTTCGGCATGGGCGCGGATACGTACTCAAGCGGCTTCGGTCGCTCGCGCGGATTCCGCAGTCAGACGTCGCTGGACGTGGAAAACATAATCACCGTTTCGCTGCGCGATGCGTATGCGGGCGGCAAAAAGACAATCAGGTTGGATGACGGCAAGACCGTGGACTTCACGCTGCCGGCCGGCGTGCTGGCGGGCGAGCGCATTAAGCTAAACGGTCTGGGGCGCGTAGGTCAGGACGGGCGCAGGGGCAACCGCATACTGCAGGTTGAAATCGCAAAGGATGACGAGCTGGATCTAAACGGACTGGACGTCACGATGCGCGTAAGCGTCACGCCGTGGGCCGCGGCGCTGGGCGGCAAGATAGACGTAAAGCCTTTCGACAACCGCATTACCGTGCAGATACCCGCGGGTTCGCGCGGCGGACAGCGGCTCAAGGTGCGCGGTCAGGGCTATCGCGACCGTCAAGGACGGCGCGGCGACCTGTACCTAAAGCTGGACATACAGAATCCCGCGTACATCTCCCCCGAGATGCGCAGGCTGTATCAGCAGCTGGCGGATGCCGCAAGGTAAACCGCATAAAATCAATACATACCCCTTAAATTGAGGTGACAGATATGACAATGGAAAACTTCACTCAGAAAGCACAGCAGGCTATATCCGAAAGCCAACAGCTGGCTCTCAAGAATCATAATCAGCAGGTGGATGGCGAGCACCTGCACGCCGCTTTGCTGGATCAAAGCGACGGACTGATACCCCGCCTGATGCAGTTGATAGGCGTTGACGCAAAGAGCTATACCGCCGATGTGGACGACTTAGTCGAAAACATGCCCAAGGTGGATGGCAATGTGCAGCTGTACGCGACGCGACGCTTTAACGAGTTGCTACTTCACGCGGTCGATCTGACCAAGACGTTCGGCGACGAGTACGCGGGCGTAGAGCACCTATACCTGGCGCTATTGGACGAGCACGACACGCCGTCCACGCGCATTATGCAGAAGTACGGCATTACCCGCGAAAAGGTACTGACCGCGCTCAAGCAGGTGCGCGGCAATCAGCGCGTGACGTCGCAGGATCCCGAAAGCACGTACGAGGCGCTGACCAAGTACGGCACGGACATGATAGAGACCGCGCGCAGCGGCAAGATGGACCCGATAATCGGTCGTGATGCCGAAATTCGCAGGGTCATGAACATACTGTGCCGCAAGACCAAGAATAACCCCGTTCTGATAGGTGAACCCGGCGTAGGTAAGACCGCGGTTGTCGAGGGACTTGCGCAGCGCATACTAAAGGGCGATGTGCCCGAGAACCTTAAGGACAAAAAACTCATATCGCTGGACATGGGCTCGCTAATAGCCGGTGCCAAGTACCGCGGCGAGTTTGAAGAGCGTCTTAAGGCGGTATTGGACGAGGTCAAAAAGTCGGACGGCAACATAATACTGTTCATAGATGAACTTCACAACATCGTGGGCGCGGGCAAGACCGAAGGCTCAATGGATGCGGGCAACCTGCTAAAGCCGCTTCTGGCGCGCGGCGAACTGCACTGCATAGGCGCGACCACGCTTGATGAATACCGCAAGTATCTTGAAAAAGATAAGGCATTGGAGCGCAGGTTCCAGCCGGTAACCGTGGATCCGCCTACGGTAGAGGAGACCATATCCATACTGCGCGGACTTAAAGAGAAGTACGAACTGCACCACTCGGTGCGCATAACCGACAGTGCCATAATCGCGTGCGCGGTTTTGAGCGACCGTTACATACAGGATCGTTTCCTGCCCGACAAGGCAATCGACCTGATGGATGAAGCCGCCGCGATAGTGCGTACCGAGATCAACTCCAGCCCCACCGAGTTGGACGAGGTCAACCGCCGCATACTGCAGCTCGAAATAGAGCAGCAGGCACTTAAGAAGGAAGACGACCGCGCATCTCAGACGCGCCTTGAGGCACTGGAAAAGGAGCTTGCCGATCTGCGCCAGCAGAGCGCGACAATGACCGCGCAGTGGCAGGCCGAAAAGAAGGCAATCGACCAATCCAAGGCAGTGCGCCAGCAGTTGGACGAGGCCAAGCTGGAACTGGAAAAGGCCGAGCGCGCATACGATCTAAGCAAGATGGCCGAGATAAAGTACGGGCGCATACCGCAACTGCAGAACCAGTTGGAGGCGCTGAAGAAGCAGAACGAGGCGCAGGACAAGCCGCTATTGCGCGAGGTTGTGGACGCGGGCGAAATCGCCGAGGTCGTATCGCGCTGGACGGGCATACCTGTTGCCAAGTTGACACAGAGCGAGCGCGATAAGCTGCTCAACCTATCCGAGATACTGCACAAGCGCGTAATCGGTCAGGACGAGGCTGTCGAGGCCGTATCCGACGCCATACTGCGTGCGCGTTCGGGCTTGAGCGATCCCAACCGTCCTATAGGTTCATTCCTGTTCCTGGGACCTACGGGTGTAGGTAAGACCGAGCTTGCCAAGGCATTGGCCGAGGCGATGTTCGACGACGAGAGCAGCATAGTGCGTATCGACATGAGCGAGTATCAGGAGAAGCACACAGTATCGCGCCTGGTCGGAGCACCTCCGGGATACGTTGGTTACGAAGAGGGCGGTCAGTTGACCGAGGCTGTGCGCCGCAAGCCGTATTCGATTGTATTGTTCGATGAAATCGAGAAGGGGCATCCGGACGTATTCAACCTGCTACTGCAGATGCTGGACGACGGACGACTGACAGACTCGCAGGGACGCACGGTCAACTTCAAGAACACGATTGTCATTATGACCTCCAACATAGGCAGCCAATACCTGCTGGACGGCATAAGCAAGGACGGCAGCATAACCGAAGAGGCGCGCACGCAGGTACAGAAGCTGCTGCAGGCTAGCTTCAAGCCCGAATTCCTCAACCGTATGGACGAGGTAGTCATGTTTAAGCCGCTGACTCAGGACGAGATATGCAACATTGCCCGCCTGATGCTGGACAAGACCTGCAAGCGCATGAGCGATCAGGGCTATGTACTGACTGTAGACGACAGCGCGCTCAAGTACATTGCCGACGACGCGTACACGCCGCAATACGGCGCGCGTCCTGTCAAGCGCTACATACAGAACCACATCGAAACTCAGGTGGCACGCATTGTCATGAAGGGCGATCTGAGCATGGGCGATGAGGTTGCGGTCAGCGCCGATCCGGACCTGGGGCTCAAGTTCGAGACCATACATAAGGCCGAAGCGGTCGACTAATCCGACACTTTCAGGCGCTCCTACCGATGTTATAATCGGCGGGAGCGCCTTTTTTATGCTGAAATTCTGCACAGAGTTTTTACATACGGGCATACCGCACTTGACACGAGCGATTGCTTGTGTTATCCTGCAAGTTAGTGGAATTACGCCTTGGCACAAGCAAGGCACATTACGAGGATGATTACATATGAAGCAGCAGATTATTTTGACCGGCGACCGCCCCACCGGACGGCTACATGTGGGACACTACGTAGGTTCGTTGCGCCGCCGTGTGGAGTTGCAGAACTCCGGCAAGTTTGACAAGATCTACATTATGATAGCCGATGCTCAGGCTTTGACCGACAATGCGGACAATCCCGAAAAGGTACGTCAGAACATAATCGAGGTTGCTCTGGACTATCTGTCCGCCGGACTTGACCCGGCGAAGTCGACTATGTTCATTCAGTCGATGGTGCCCGAGCTGACTGAGCTTTCATTCTACTACATGAACCTGGTCACCGTATCGCGCCTGCAGCGCAACCCCACCGTCAAGGCGGAAATACAGATGCGCAATTTTGAGGCGAGCATACCGGTAGGCTTCTTCACCTACCCCATCAGCCAGGCGGCGGACATAACCGCGTTCAAGGCGACCGTCGTACCTGTCGGCGAAGACCAGATGCCCATGCTTGAGCAGTGCAAGGAAATCGTACACAAGTTCAACGCCGTATACGGTGAAACCCTTGTCGAGCCGCAGATACTGCTGCCCGACAATAAGGCTTGCATGCGCTTACCCGGCATTGACGGCATGGCCAAGATGAGTAAGTCCCTGGGCAACTGCATATACCTTTCCGACACCGAGGCCGATGTCAAAAAGAAGGTTATGTCGATGTTCACCGACCCCAACCATCTGCGCATTGAGGATCCGGGCAAGGTTGAGGGCAACCCCGTATTCATCTACCTCGAAGCGTTCAGCACGCCCGAGCACTTCCAGGAGTTCCTGCCCGAGTACAGCGGCATAGAGGAGCTTGAAGAGCACTACAAGCGCGGCGGTTTGGGCGATGTGAAGGTCAAGAAGTTCCTAAACAACGTCATGCAGTCGGTTCTGCGCCCCATACGCGAGCGCCGTCACCAGTGGGAGCAGGACATACCCGCCGTATACGAAATCCTCCGCAAGGGCAGCGAAGAGGCCGAAAAGACCGCCGCTCAGACCCTGCGTGAGGTGCGCGCGTCCATGAAGATCAACTACTTCGACGACGCGGCACTCATCGCCGAGCACTGCAAGAAGTATATGCAGAAGTGATGTGGGAGAGCTGTTAGCCGTTAGCTGTTAGCTGTTAGCCTAAGTTAGAATGCTAAGTAGCTTAGCATTCTAACTGTATACAGCGCCAATAATGTACGCAAAGCATTAAAGGCACTTGCGTACTAATTCAAAGCTAACGGCTAACTGCTAACTGCTAACCGCTACACTTCCCACCAACGCGTACTTTTCTATTGCGTGTTCGCGCGCAATGTGGTATAATATCTTTTGCGCGGAAGTGGTGGAATGGCAGACACATGGGACTTAAAATCCTCTGCTCTTTCGGGCGTGCGGGTTCGAGTCCCGCCTTCCGCATAGTGGGCTGCTCCTTGTTTAGGGAGCAGCTTTTTTGCGCCAAAAAGCTGCCAACGCCCGACATACCCCTCGCACCCCATCGTCTCCTCGCACCCCGTCGTTCCCTGCACACTAACTCAAACTGACCACTGACCACTGCACACTGTCCACTGCGCTAACCCGCCCGCACACTAACTCAAGCTAACGGCTAACAGCTCTAAAAAAACAAAAGCAGGGTCTGCTTACGCAGCCCTGCTAAATGTTTACTTCAAATCGTACAGCTTACCATACTTCTCAGTCAAATACTCGACATAGCAATTGGGATCGAACGGCTCGCCCAGAGCCTTTTCCAGCAATACCTCGGGCTTGTACAGTCCGCCGTACTGCCATATGTGCTCCTCCAGCCAATCGTTGATGGGCTTAAGATCGCCCTTATCCAGCGCGCCGTCCACGTCGACGGTCTCACGCATCTTGCGCAGTAGCTGTGCGCCGTACGCGCTGCCCAGAGCGTAGCTGGGGAAATAGCCGATTGCGCCGAACGACCAGTGGCTGTCCTGCAGCACGCCCTCGCGGTCGTTGGGCACATCCACGCCCAGCATTTCCTTATAGAGCCTGTTCCACTCATGAGGCAGATCGTGTACGTCCAGCGAGCCGTCCAGCAGGCGCTTTTCCAGCTCGTAGCGTATCATAATGTGCAGGCTGTACGTCAATTCATCGGCCTGAGTGCGCACGAGTGAAGGCATGGACTTATTGAACGCGCGGTAGAACTGCTCATCGGTTATGCCTTTAAGCTGCGGGAACAGCTCGCGCAGTATCGGCGACAGGTTTTTGACAAAGCCCATCGAGCGCCCCAGTATGTTTTCGTAAAAGCGCGACTGGCTTTCGTGTATGCCCATGGATACGCCCGAGCCTATCGCGGTGTAGGCCAGCTTATCCGCGATGTGCAATTCGTACAGCGCATGACCGCCCTCGTGTATGACGCTGTACATCGAGTCGGAAAAGTCATTAAGCTTATAATTCGTGGTTATGCGCACATCGTACTTTGAAAAGCCGTCTGTAAACGGATGCTCGGTTTCGCCTATGCCGCAATGGTCGCGGTCTATAAGCATCATCGCCATCACACGGTCGGACAGCTCGCGCTGCTTATCTATCGGGAAATTGTCGTCCATGAAGCTCGTGTCGGGCTGCTGTGCGTTTTTGACCTTTTCGATAAGCGGCACGAGACCCTTCTTGAGCACATCGAAAAAGGCATCGCACTTTACGCGGTTCAGACCGTTTTCAAAATTGTCCAGCCAGTAATCGTACGCGTCCTTTTCGGGCGCAACGTACTTTGCAACGCGCCTCATGGTTTCGACAACGCGCTTAAGGTACGGCTCGAACATGGCAAAGTCGCTCTTCTCCTTTGCCTCATGCCATACATCCTGCGATATGCTGTAGAGCTTGGTCATCTCGATATACTCATCCGCGGGTATCTTGCGCATCTCTACTATATCGTGGCGCATTACCTCGACAATGCGGTTAGTGGTTTCGTCCAGCTCGCTTGAGCGCTCGTACAGCGCGTCCAGCAGTTCGCCGGTCTCCTTGCCTGTGTTCAGCTTATACTGCTCTTCGGACAGCACGCCCAGAGTCTGCGCGCGATGCTCGCCCGTGCCGCGCGGCGCGGTGGTCTGACCGTCATACGAAATAAGTCCGACCGCGTGATTGTACGCGGCAATCTTTCTTTGAAGCACGTCAAGGCGCGAAAGAAGCTCATTCAGTTCCATTTTAGTTCCCTCCAATCAGAACCATTCTATCACTTTGCCGATAGTATGGCAACATGCGCCGGATATCAATTCACCGGACAGGTTTGCGCCCGTCCGGTGATGGACTTATCTAAAAAGTCTTATTGCTTGTCGTCATCGTCGAACGCGTCGCCGCACTCCGGGCAGAACTTGGGCGGATGCGCGGGATCTTCGGGCTGCCAGCCGCACTTGTCGCAGCGGTATATAGGCGCGCCGGAAGGACGCTTTGCACCGCACTCGGCGCAGAACTTGCCCTTATTGACCGCGCCGCACGAGCAGACCCAGCCGTCGTTTTCGGGTTTCTTTGTGCCGCATTCCGGGCAGAACTTGCCCTGCGCCATCGCGCCGCAGGACGGGCACTTCCACGCATCCGCCGCGGCTTTGGGTTCGGGCTTTTTGGCGCCGCACTGTGCGCAGAACTTGCCGGTAGCCGTTGCGCCGCACGAGCACTGCCACGAGTCCGCGGGCGCTGCCTGACGCTGTGCCTGCTGCTGAGCGTCCATGCCAAACAGCGACTGCGCATTCATGCCACCCGCCTGGGACGCCATATTCATGCCCATGAAGCCGGTAAACGCGCCCGCGGTGTTCTTGGCCGCGTCCTGCATGGCCTGCGCCTGTGCGCCCACAAGCTGCGCCGCCGCCATGCCCGGGTTGCGGAACACGGCATTGCGCTGCAGCTCCTTTATCATGTTCTCATCCTCTTCGGATGCCTTTACCGAATTGACGCCGAACGCGACTATCTCTATGCCGCGCAGATCGCGCCACTTTTCGGATAGTACATCGTTGAGCGCGTCCGCAAGCTCCTGAGTATGTCCGGGCAGCGCGCTATAGCGTATGCCCATTTCGGATATGCGCGCAAATGCCGGCTGCAGTGCGGTCAATAGCTCGCTCTTGAGCTGGCTATCCAGCTTATCGCGGGTATACTCGCCCTCAACATTGCCGCATACGTTTACGTAAAAGAGCATGGGGTTAGTCAGCTTATAGCTGTATTCGCCGAAGCAGCGTATGGATATGTCAACGTCCAGACCGATCTTGTTGTCCACAACGCGGAAGGGCACAGGGCTGGGCGTGCCGTACTTGTTGCCCACAAGCTCCTTTATGTTGAAGAAATATACGCGCTGATCGCGGCCCGCCTGACCGCCGAAAGACAGACGGTCGAAAGTGGCCTTGAGTATGGACTTGATCTTCTCATCGCTGAATTCGCCGTAGAATATGCTGGGCTCGCCGCCCTCCTGGAACACGTACTCGCCCGGCTCGGCGCAGAAGTCGACTATCCTGCCCTGATCGACTATCATCATGCACTGACCTTCGTTTATGGCGATTACGCTGCCGGCGGATATAATGTTCTCGTTTTCGATTTTAACGCCGCCAAAGCGCCCCTTTACCTTTTTGCGCGCCTTGGATACAAGCACGGTTTCCGGCATGGAATCCACATAGAAGTATTCCTTCCACTGGCTTGAAAGTGTGCCGCTTGCCGCGTTGAGTGCCGCTCTTATAAGACCCATATTACTATACTTCCTTTCGATTGTAGCTTACTACTTATGTCCGCTTTCGACCTTATGGCGCTCCACCGTTTCGTACATGAATACATCCTGCCTTACCCTGAGCTTAAGTGAGCCCGGGCGCACATAGCCTTCGGCGGCATTATTGCGCGCAGCAGTCTTGAGCTTTGCGCGCATGCTCATGACCGCAATGCCCGCCGCTACAAGTGCAATTATGGCCACAATAATCAAGTACGCGGGTTCAATTGCGAATACGTTCATTTACAGCACCCCCAATGCGTTCAGCGCGACCAGTATGCCGTACCCCACTGCGCATACGCCGGCAAATATGCCCATGAACCAGCCAAACGACTTGCCCTTATCGGCGGGCACATCGCATGTCAATTCGCCGGTCTGACCGTTTATCGCAAACGTATAGACCTTCTTTTGACCGTCCAGCTGCTTTTCGGTGGTTATGAGCCACACGGGCAGCAGCACGGGCGTTGCCTTGCCGCCGCGCGAACGTATATTGCGCCTGCGCACGCTGACGCGGTCATACCCTGTGACAGTGCGGCGCATTGCCTGCTCGGTGGAATGCTTTACGCGTTCAACCGCGCGCGCACGGCACTTATCGGTGTCCACATCCGCCCTATCCGCCATCGCGCCCGCCAGGACAGCGGGCTTAAACTCGACCGACTTAGCCATATCGTACGGCTCAAGCGATTCGCTTATCTTGTCGTCCATCTTTGTCGATGAATTGACGGGTATTTTGTCAAAGCCCAAACTGCCCACGCGCCTGACCATATAGTGGCGCGTGCGCTTGACCTCGTAGTCGCCCTCGCGCTGTGTCATGCTCTTTTCGGCATCAAACACCATATCGGCATCGGCATCGCAGTCAAAAAGCCAGTACGGCACGTAGAGCTTGCGCATTTCGGCAATGCGGTTGTTTGTGTTCAAAAACACGTTGGGCATAAGGCGCTTGCCCTTGAAGTAGTCTTCAAATGTCTTCTGCGCCTGCTCCTTGCTTATGTTAAACGGCAAAACCTTTTCGGGGCGTATACCGCCGGAAATATTATCGGGCAAAACAACGGGGCTGCCGCAGTAGGCACACTCGGTTGCGGTCGTCGTGCCGTCGGTAACCAGCTCTGCGCCGCAGCTTTTGCATATATAGGTGTGCATCTGACTGGTTTCGTCCGCGCTGAAACTGCTCGATTCTATATTAAACTCGATTGAGCTGTCATCGCCGCCGCTCATCGCTTCGACTGCGTCCACATCGTACTCGTTGCCGCAGGACGCGCATTTTATTTTGCCGCTCGCGCCATCGTACGCCAGCGGTGCGCCGCAGCACGGGCATTTGTATTCTATCGCGCTCACTTGTCTCCACCTTTCTGCTTTTAAAAAGCCTGCCGCTTCCCTTCGGCATTATTATATTAATTCTATGTGCAGTGCGCAATATCCTTTTTTGATTGTGCATAATTCCGGTATTTATTATTATGTAGTGCATTGAAGTCCGCGCGCATCGGCCAAGCAGCTTTAAAAAATACCCTCTGCCACATATATGCATACATGCTTGTACGCGGCGCGAAGTTCTGATATAATTTTCACTAAAGAATCCGTTTACGGGAGGTCATATGCAGATGGAATCAAATGATGTGAAGATCACATATGAAATGGCAGTGCCCGCCGATTATGACGAGATAATCGACTTTGCCAACTTTGTATTCAGCTATGCACACGAGCCGCATGAATTCAAGACCCTGATACCCAAGGCATACGGTCCCGACCGCACCATGTGGCCCACGCACTTTCTGGCGCGCGAAAACGGGCGCATACGCGGTCTGGTGGGACTGGAGCAGTATTCCCTGCGCGTGCTGGGTGAGGAGCTCAAATACGGCTTCATAGGCACGGTAAGCGTACACCAGTATTCGCGCGGCAAAGGTCATATGAAAAAGTGCATGGCAATGTCCACGCAGTACGCGCGCGAGCACGGCATAGACATAATGATGCTGGGCGGTCAGCGTCAGCGCTACGAATACTACGGGTACGAGCCGGGCGCGGTAGCGTATTCGTTCGAGATCACGCGCACCAACTGCCGCCACGCGCTGTCCGCGGTCAATACTGACGGCGTAAGTTTTAAGCCGTTTGCCGACGTACGCGACCGCATGAAGGAGATATTCGACATATACGAAAGCGGTCCGGTCTTTGGCGCGCGCTCTCTTGACAACTTTGAGCAAATATGCATGACGTGGCGCAATCGCCCGTACGCCGTGCTTTCGGGTCAGTACATAATCGGATACATAGTCGCTTCATCGGACGGCAGCGACATTTCGGAGCTGCGCCTCAAGGACAGCGCCGACTTTGACGTGGTGATTAAGGCATATCTCGCCGCGTTCGACCGTAAGAGCGTATCCGTGCGCATACCGCCGCATCGCCCCGCCGACGTGCGCGCCGCATCGCTGATATGCGAAGATGCAAATGTATCGCCCAGCGAGATGATAATGATACTCAACTACGAGCGCGTGGTCAAGACGTACCTGCGCCTAAAGCAGCATATCGAAGGCAACCTGCCCGACGGACATGTGGCATTGGGCATAAGCGGCTTGAGCGGTGAAGGCATAAGCACGCTCACGATAAGCGTTCAGGGTGGCGAAATAGACTGCCGCTTCACCGATGATACGCCCGACATAGTTCTAAGCCCGCTGGCCGTGCAGAACCTGATGCTCTCGCCGGTCACGTATGTCGACATGAGCCAGCTGCCCGACTGCGCGCGCCGCTACTTCCCGCTACCGATATATATGGAAAGCGCGGATTGCTTCTGAGTGTGTTTCTAAAAGGGAAAGCTGCAAGTTCGAGTGGATTTTTCTTGAGAATC